>NZ_JCANQV010000127.1:0-16521 GCF_059553635.1 Candidatus Streptomyces philanthi | reverse complement strand
GCCACCGCTAGTCCGCCCCGCCCGACACGACCAGCACCGCCACCGCCCCCGCCAGCAGCCCCACCGACAACGCCAGCACCGCCGGGAACCGCGACACCGGCAGATCGGCGCCCCGCCGCATCGCCCGCTCGCACCGCACCCAGTGGTGCACCGCCCGCACCGCGCACAGCGCGCCGCCCGCCAGCAGCACGACGGTGGACACCGTCCGCAGCACCGGATGCAGCCGGGTCAGGAACTGGTCCACCGCGAAACCGCCGCCGACCAGCGCCAGCGCCGTCCGCAGCCAGGCCAGGAACGTCCGCTCGTTGGCCAGGGAGAAACGGTAGTCGGGGGTGGTGCCCTCCTCCCGTATCCGCCCCGGCGCGCACCACAACCGGACCGCGGCCCCCGCCGACCGCAGCCACCGGCCCACCGTCACGACCGGCGCTCCGGCCGCCCGGACCTCCACTCCACCAGCCGCCGGTACGCCTCCAGGCCGTCCGGCACCCACGGCCACTCGTCCAGCCGCCGCACCAGCTCCTCCTCGGGCAGGAAGGCGTGCCAGGCGACCTCCGACTCCTGCGGACGCACCGGCAGGACGCAGCGCACCTCATGGACCGCCGACCACCACGACCGCCCCTCCCGCTCGAAGAGGAAGGTGAACAACGGCTCCGGACGCGGCAGCCCCGTCACCCCCAGCTCCTCCTCCGCCTCGCGCAGCGCCGCCTGGGCATAGCTCTCCCCGGCGCCGACCACCCCGCCCACGAACATGTCGTGGAGCGAGGGGAACACCAGCTTGCGGGCGGTACGGCGGTGGACGAAGATCCGGTCCTCGGCGTCCCGGGCCAGGACGAACACACAGCGGTGCCGGAGACCGCGGGCATAGACCTCGCCGCGCGGGGCCTGCCCGACGACCCGGTCGTGCTCGTCGACGACATCGAGGATCTCGTCCGCGTCCAGCGGAGTGAGGGGGTGCGGTTCCTGAGCGGTCATGGGGCCATGCAACCACCGGCGGGCCGCGACGTCATGACCCGGGTGCGGCCAGGGGCGCGGCACGGCGGGACGCCCGTACGACGCGCAGCCGCCGCCGGCCCCGTCAGCGCGGCTGCAACTCCCGCATCCGGTGGTGCCGCCCCCGGCCCGGCGGCATCGCCGGATGGCTGCCGATGAGGATGATCCCCACCACGATCGCCGCCACCCCGGCCGACTGCCAGGCCAGCGCCCCCGGTGTCACCCGGAGCCGGTCGCCCAGGAACCCCACCCCGCAGGCGATCCCGGCCAGCGGCTGCGCCGCCGTCAGCGCGGGCAGCGACATCCGCAGTGGCGCCGTCTCGAAGGCGCTCTGCACCAGCAGCAGCGCCAGCACCCCGATCACCACCACCGCGTACGGGTACCACGCCACCAGCACCGCGGCCACGCCGCCCTTCTGGAACCGCTGGCCCGTCATCCGCGTCAGCGCGTCCTGGAGCCCGTACAGCAGCCCCGCCGCCACCCCCAGCAGCGCCGCCTCCAGCGACACATGCACCCGCTCCCGCTTCGCGCACACCGCCAGCACCAGCGCCGTCCCCAGCACCGTGCCCATGATCAGCCAGCGCACCGCGGGGCCGGCCGAGGCCCCGCCGCCGTGCGGCCGGCCCGCCACGATGAACGCGGTCACCCCGCCGGCCAGCAGCCACAGCCCGGCCCAGCCGTGGCGGCCGAGCGGCTGCCGGGTCAGCCAGCGCGACAGCGCCATCGCGAACAGCAGGTTCGTCGCCAGCAGCGGCTCGACGAGCGTGATGTCGCCCGCGCCCAGCGCCAGCGCGCCCAGCACCATCCCGCACACCATCAGCCCGACGCCCGCCAGCCAGCGCGGCATCCGCACGAGGTCGAGCAGCAGCCGCGGGGAGAGGAAGTCCTGGAGCGGGGCGTGCTGTGCGGCGGCCTGCTGGAGCACGAAGCCGAGTCCCAGACAGCAGGCCGCGCCGAGCGCCAGCAGCATCACCGTCACGTCGCACACCTCGTATCGCACCGGGGTGGGGATGAGGCCGAGGATAGCCACGGGAGGCCGCCACCGCCGTCGCGTCCGCGCCCACCCGCCCCGTGCCGACCGGTCGGTAGCAACGTATTGACGCCGGTGGTCCGCTGTACCGAGGATCGGTGCCACCACGGCGGCCGGGGTGTCCGCCGGGCCCCGTGAGGAGAGCTGAGATGGCGTACGACGCGGACGTGATCGTGATCGGAGCGGGCCTGGCGGGGCTCGCGGCCACCGCGGAACTCGCGGACGCGGGACGCCGCGTCATCCTCCTCGACCAGGAGCCCGCACAGTCCCTCGGCGGCCAGGCGCACTGGTCCTTCGGCGGACTCTTCCTCGTCGACTCGCCCGAACAGCGCCGGCTGCGCGTCCGCGACAGCCGCGACCTGGCCTGGCAGGACTGGCTCGGCACGGCCGGCTTCGACCGCCCCGAGGACCACTGGCCCCGCCGCTGGGCCGAGGCGTACGTCGACTTCGCGGCCGGGGAGAAGCGGTCCTGGCTGCACCGCCAGGGCGTCCGCTTCTTCCCCGTCGTCGGCTGGGCCGAACGGGGCGGTTACGGCGCGACGGGCCACGGCAACTCCGTCCCCCGCTTCCACATCACCTGGGGCACCGGGCCCGGCCTCCTCGCCCCCTTCGTCCGGCGGGTACGGGCCGCCGCGGCGCGCGGCCTGGTGGACCTGCGCTTCCGGCACCGCGTCACCGCGCTCTCCCGCACCGCCGGGGCCGTGGACACCGTCTGCGGCGAGGTACTGGCCCCCTCGGACGCGGTACGCGGCACACCCAGCGGCCGTGAGGTGGCGGGCGCGTTCACGCTGCGCGCCCAGGCCGTGATCGTCACCTCCGGCGGCATCGGCGGCAACCACGACCTGGTGCGCGCCAACTGGCCCGCCCGGCTGGGCACCCCGCCCCGCAGGATGCTGTCCGGAGTGCCCGCCCATGTCGACGGCGCCATGCTCGGCATCGCCGAGGCGGCCGGCGGCCGGGTCGTCAACCGCGACCGGATGTGGCACTACACCGAGGGCATCACCAACTGGAACTCCATCTGGCCCCGGCACGGCATCCGTATCCTCTCCGGCCCCTCACCGCTGTGGCTCGACGCTCGCGGCAAGCGCCTCCCGGTCCCGCTGTTCCCCGGCTTCGACACCCTGGGAACCCTCGAACACATCATGCGTACCGGTCACGAACACACATGGTTCGTACTCACCCGCAAAATCATCGAAAAGGAATTCACCCTCTCCGGCTCCGAACAGAACCCGGACCTGACCGGAAAAAGCCTCCGCGACGTCCTCGGCCGCGCCCGCGGCGGCGTCCCCGGACCGGTCCGGGCCTTCCTCGACCACGGCGCCGACTTCCTCGTCGAACGCTCCCCGGACGCCCTGGCACGCCGGATGAACGACCTCACCGGCGAACCGCTGATCGATCCGGCGGAACTGCGCCGCGAGATCGAGGCCCGAGACCGCGAGACCGCCAACCCCTTCACCAAGGACCTCCAGGTCACCGCCGTCCGCGGCACCCGCACCTACCTCGGCGACCGCCTCATCCGCACCGCCGCCCCCCACCGCCTGCTCGACCCCGCCGCCGACCCGCTCATCGCCGTACGTCTGAGCATCCTCACCCGCAAGACGCTCGGCGGCCTGGAGACCGACCTCGCCTCCCGCGTCCTCACCGAGGACGGCAGCCCGCTGCCCGGCGTCTACGCCGCGGGAGAGGTGGCCGGATTCGGCGGAGGAGGCGTCCACGGCTACCGCTCCCTGGAGGGCACCTTCCTCGGCGGCTGCCTCTTCTCGGGCCGCACGGCGGGGCGCGCGGCGGCCAGAGCGGTGGGGTGAGGAGTGGGGTGGTGCGCGGGGGGCTTTGGCGTACGGAAGCGGTCCCGGCGTACGGGGGCGGTCCCGTCGTGCGTCGGGCGGTGCGCTCCCCGGCGTTCGTGCCGCCGACGTTCGGGAGCGTTCCCGGCGCGCGAGGCGCGGTCGGCGGCGTAGGGCGCGTCCCCGGCGCCGGTACCGCCCCACGCCCCGGCTCCCCGACGCGCGGTAGCGGGACGACGCGTCCCCGGCCCCGGGGCGCGCCCCGCTCAGCCCTCCAGCGCCTGCCGTACCCGCCGCGACACCGTGATCTCGTACAGGTCGAGGACGCCCGGCGGCTCCGCGACGCCGGGGCCGCCCGCCCGGATCCAGGCCGCGATGTCCGCGAGGGCGTCCTCGTCGTTCACCAGCCCCAGCCAGACCGGGCGGCCGCCCGCGGCCCGGCCGGCGGACGACGGCTGCACCACGACCACATTGGCCTGGTCGCAGACGTCGAGGCACTCCGAGGCGCGCACCGGCGCCGCGTCCCCGAGCGCGGCCCGCAACCGGGGGATCTGCCCGGCGTGGTCGACACCCGGGACCTTGGCCGCGTCACCGCAGCAGCAGCCACGGCAGACGGTCACCCGGCAGGGGGCGGCGGCCGTCCGCCCGGAACGCTTGGAGATCATTCGCCCCATGCTACGGGGGCACCCGCAGCGGCCCCCACGGACCACCGGGCCCCGCCCCCTCGAAGCGCCGCCAGCTCCTCGGAAGGGCCGCAGAACCCCCGGCCCCTGAGCGCCACATGCCCCTGGGATTGCCCGAAGTGCCGCAGGCCCCAGGCCCCTCAGAAGCTCCACAGAATTCCCAAGCCCCGCACCCGTCAGAAGTGCCGCAGCAACTCCGGGAACGACTCCAGCCGCAGCACCTTCCCGTCGTCCGGGTCCAGTTCCTCGTGCTCCAGCACCCAGGTCCGGTCGTGCGGGATGAACACCGCGTTGAGACCGGCCGACCGGGCCGGCAGGATGTCCGACCGCGGCGAGTTCCCGATCATCCACACCGTCTCCGGCGCCCGCCGGTACGTCCGCGTCAGCTCCTCGTACGTGGACACGTCCTTCTCCGCGACGATGTGCACGTCCCGGAAGTGCCCGGTCAGCCCGGACGCCGCGACCTTGCGCCGCTGCTCCTCCGCCTCCCCCTTGGTCAGCATCAGCAACTCGTGCCGCCCCGCCAGCTCCGCCAGCGTCTCCGGCACCCCGGCGATCAGCTCCACCCGCTCCCAGGAGAACCGCGCCGCCCACCCCGCGAACCGCGCCTCCTCCTCGGCGGTCACCTCCCGCCCCCGCAGCAGCGCCACACACTCCCGCAGACTGCGCAGGAACACCACGCTCCCGTACCCGTACGCCCGGGAGTTCGCCGCCTCGATCCGGTCGAGCTCCGCCCGCACCTCCTCCGCGTCACGCCCGGCCCCCGCCATCCACTCCAGGAACTCGTCGATGACCCGCTCGAACACCACATTGCTCTCCCACAATGTGTCGTCCGCGTCGAAAACCAGCACGCTCCACCCCTCCACTCGTCGACTGCCCCGCGCACCCTAGGCGCCACGGGACCATGCGGCACGGCAATTTCGGGGAGCCCGGCACAACGGGGGGAGAGGCGGCCGGGAAAAGCCGCACAAAAGCAAGAAGACCCCAGATCAACTGGGGTCTTCGCTGGTGTCCGAGGGGGGACTTGAACTCTCCACTCGGGCACCAGCCCACAACCGCTCTGACCTGCGGAAACGCCCGCCGACAGGTTTGATTTCGGCGGGCGTTTCTCCTTCTCTTTCCTGCTGTTTCAGGCCCTCTCGGGCCCCTGTTGGTCACGCGTTGGTCATGTGACCAACCCTCGGACCATGGGTCTGGTCAGGACTTTTCGATGACCTCGAAGATATCGGCGTCCGTCTCCTGCTGCCATGCCGGGAGGTCGGGCCAGTCGGCGACGTACCCCGGCTTGGGGTTCTCGAAGTGCTTGAACATCTGCGCGGTCCAGCACACCGCCACGAACCGGCCCTTCTGCTCACGAGAGAGCTTCGCCGTGTGACCGCCACTGGCCTCGAAGAACTGGCGGACCTGGTCATACACGGCGCCTGCGGCCTCGCGCTCCCATTGGGGTGTTTCCTCCCAGGGGGTGACGTACCCGGGCTTCGGCTCCCCCGGGAAGTGGCGGTGTACTCCTTCGATCCAGGCTTCCCGGAACACTCGTGCGCCTTCGACCTGCGACATGCCAACCCCTCTCGTCACGGCGTGCTCAGCGTGGCGATCTCCGCCCCCAGCTCCGCTACCCGGCGGTCCCTGCTCAGGGGGCCGAACTCATCGCACAGGGCCTGGAGTCTACGGGCGACGTACCCGGACGATGATGCTTGGGCCAACCGGACGGCCTCCCGTCCGTACGCGACGACTTGATCAGGGTCACGCCGCTTAGCCCCGACGGCGGCAAGGTCGGCCAGTACGGCGCCCCTGCGCCGGTACGACTGGCCGGGGGCGAGGGCAGTCTGGGCCAGTGCCTGCTTCAAGATTTCCTCCGCCAGATCGAGGCGGCCAAGCTGTACGTAGCGCGCTCCCCGTTCCTCGGCCAACCGCGTGCCGTCGAAGCGTAGCCAGCCTCCATTGGCGCTGTCCGTGCCCAGCTCCCACACCCGCTCGGCCTCGTCCAGTGCGCGCTCACAGGCGGCCAGGTCGCCGATGCCGGCGTACGCCTCGGCCTGGACGGCGGCGACCCAATGACGGGTGGCGAGGCTGCTGTCTCCCCGCTGGGCCAGCTTCTCCGCCGCTCCAAGCGTCTGCGCCGCCTCCTCGTACCGGTGCTCGTACACATCCACGTAGGCGTGCCGCACGAGGGCGCACGCCCACAGGTCGAAGGCTCCGGCGTCCTTGCTGACGGACGCCGCCAGGGAGTAGGACGCTGCCGCGTCGGTGTACCGGTTGGCGTCGAAGGCGACTTCCCCGGCGAGCTGAAAGAGGTCGGCTGCCGCGTTCAGGAGAGGGCCGGAGTTGCCTCGGATATCCGCCAGGGCTTCGTTCAGTGTCGAGAGCTGGTCGCGGACGATGGGATAGACGGAGCCCTTGGAGCGGGCTAGCTGGTAGACCTGCCAAAGGTGACTGTTCATCCGCGTGAGGTCAGCAGGAGCGCCCCTGTACACCCCGTCCGTAAGGGCTTCCGCCTCGCCGAGAGGTAAGGCGGTCAGCGCTCCACTGACGGTGAGGATGCGGAGGAATTCGCGGCGAATCATTTCGTCAGGGTCTCCCGCGCCAGGATGGTCATCGGACTGCTGCCCTGGAATCTCATGGCTGACTCCTCGTGACTGCGCCAGGAGGGCGTCAAGCTCGGTGAGACCGACTTCAAGGGCATCGGCCAAGCTCGGTCGCTGGGGCGGCTGAGGGGTGCTTCTGCCGCTCTCCCAACGCCCGATGGTCGTGCGGTCCACTCCGAGTAACTCGGCCAGTTGCTCCTGACCGTAGCCCAGAGCTTTGCGCCGTTCGGCCATGCTCATGGCTGCCCCTCTCCGTGACCCGCGCCGCCCTGCCCCGTGCACGGAAGTGCGTCAAGACTGCCGCATCGATGCCGTGGGATGAACGGCCTTCCGGCGCTTTTCTTGGAGTTGTTGCCGAACGGCAGTCGCCCCTGGCTGACCGGTCGGCGCCGGACCAGGAAGCGACCGACTGAGGAACCGAGCGCGGATCACCTAGCGATCCGCCTCAATCCCCACCCGGAACGGAGACACAGGTGACCACCGTCGACACTGCAACGATCACAGTCGAACTGCCCGAGGCGTTCGACCCGCGCTGGAACCGCCTGCCCGGCATCACCGTGGACGGCAAGAAGATCACCCTCGACCCGGCCCAGTACTTCTTCCGGTTCGAGGCCAACACCTGGCTGGTCATCGACTGGCAGACCGTGAAGGACGGCCTGCTGGGCACGGAGGAGACCGAGACCGCAAGCGTCGAGCAGATGGCGCTGGAGTTCGTGAAGGCCCACGGCCGCTCGACCAGCGACGCGAGCGAGGTCCTGTCCATCGCGTACCAGGTGTACTCGTACCTGTTCCGTGACGAGCACCTCGCCAAGCTCGGCCTGCCGGGCGTCACCGCCGAGCACCTGAAGATGCTCCGCGAAGCGGCCACCTTCATGGCCCTGAACAAGGTCGAGCTCGACGGCCACATCTCCAACGTGGGCCCGTGCTGGTTCTTCCCCTCCGCGACCGGTCTGGTCTTCGACCTCTCCGACGAGGACGGGCAGGTGCTGGACGAGGTCTACCACGGCGCGTGGTTCAACGAGCACCGCCGGATCGAGGGCATCAAGGCTCACGCCGCGCTCGGCGGTCGGCTGGTCCACGGCTGCCAGTCCAAGCCCGACCAGTCCGGCGGCGTCGTCGCCCCCTACGGCGCGTCGATGGCCACCTTCGGCAAGGAACTCGGCGAGATGAAGGCCGAGTGGATCGAGCAGGTCGACTCCTACCGGGTGACCGCCGCCTGATCCGAGTTGATCCCCGGCCCGGGGTGGCAAGCGCACTGTCGCCCCGGGCCGTGCCCCCGTGACCCATCCCCGGAAGAACGGACCCCCGTGGACAGCAAGCTCATCGCCGCCATCCTCGCCGACATCTGCGCCCGCACTGGCCAGCCACTGCCCACCCGCGAAGAGATGCGGGTGTGGGACATGTCGGGTGTCGAGCGCCTGGCCTTCCCCGGCGGGCGCACCGCGATCTACAAGTACGCCGTCGAACCGTTCGCAAGCGAGGACGAGACCCTTCGCGCCGCCCGCCTGTCCGGCATCCCCGTGCCGGAGGTCATCGGCTCCATCGTCCGAGAAGGCACCCTCGGCATGGTCATCGAGGACCTGGGCGAAGAAGCCCGCGAGGCACAGGACACTGACGGCTTCGCGGCCGCCATCGCCCTGCACCAGGCACCCGCCGCCCCGTCGCTCCGGGAGATGGACGAGGACGCGCTTGCCGCACTGCCCGAGCTCGCGCTCGGCCATCTGCGCCGCCTGCGCGATGCCGGCCGCTGGGGCGACGAGGACACCGCCGACCTCTCCCTTGCCCTGAGCACCCTCGCCGCGTCGGCGGAGAAGCGGGCGATCGGTGCCGAGCTGGCGCCGTTCGGCTGGGTGCACTCCGAGTTCCACCCGACCAGCCTCCACATCGGCGAGGACGGCTGGCGCTTGCTCGACTTCGCCCGTGCGTTCACCGGCCCCGGCCTGCTCGACCTCGCGTCCTGGCACGGCACCACCGGCGACCCGGACCCGGCGAGGCTGCGCGCCTTCATCAAGGCGTACGTGAACGCTGGCGGTGACAAGGACGCTCTTGCCGAGCGCGGCGGCCTGCCTGCCGAACGGTGGGCGCTGGGCTGGCACCGGGCGTGGGCGAGTGAGTGGTTCATGGAGCAGGCGCTTCGCTGGATCAACAACCCCGAGGACGACCCGCTGTACATCAAGGTCGTCCGCAAGCACCTCCTCGCGGCCGTCAGGCTCCTGGAGGCGTGACGTGGACGCTTGGGACGCCCACGCTGCCCAGCGCTTGGCAGACGGCCCACTGCGCCCCCTCGAACCACCCGCTCGGATGGAGTGGACGCAACGCCCCGGCATTGGCCCCGGCGCCGAGATCCTCGGCGAGGACCTGTCAGGGCGACGGGTCGTGGAACTGGGCTGCGGACCCGGCCACAACGCCGCCCATCTGACCAGCCTCGGTGCGAAGGTCACCGGAGTGGACCGCTCGAAAGGGCAGGTCCAACGAGCGCTCGCCCACTACGGACATCACGGGACCGGGTTCGTCCACTCCCGAGCCCTGGGCCACCTCACCCGCGAGAGCGAACGCCTGGACGCCATCGTCTCGGTCTTCGGAGCGATCGGCCTGGACGAACCGTCGAAGCTGCTCGGCGCTTGTTCCCGACGCCTCGGGCGCAAGGGCGTACTTGCCTTCTCGGTACCGCATCCCCAGCGAACCGGCACCGTTCCGGTCAATCCCCGCACCCGCGACCGGATGACTCTGCCGGACGGCACCGCCGCCACGGTGGACCGATGGGATATCGACCTGGCCGCGTGGGTGCGGGCACTCAACCGCGCGGGACTGCTGATCACGGCTGCGCAGAACCTGTTCGCCCCGGCCGATGCCCGCTGGCCGACCACCTTGCTCATCACCGCACGGAAGCCCTGACACCCGACCGAACCCGGGAGGAACCGATGCACCAAGCCCCGTTCCTGCTGTTGGACGTAGACGGCGTCTTCATCCCATTCCCCGAAACGGACGGCGCCACCCCGGCCACCCACCCCCGCCACACGGTCAGCACTGACGACGTGGCCAAGCCGTTCGACGTCTGGCTCAACCCGGACCACGGCAGGCTCATCACCGACGCCATCGGCACCGGACTGATCCGGCCCGTGTGGTGCACGAGCTGGCGGAACGATGCCCGCCGCGTCATCGCCCCGCTGATGGGCCTGCCGGACTTCGAACACATCGAGCTGCCCAACCTGCCGATCAAGACCAGTCACCCCGACGGGTACCTGTGGAAGCGCAACCACGTCGCTGACTGGCTCGCCACCGCTCCGGCCGTGTGGATCGACGACGACTTCACCCACCTCGACCACCAGTGGGCGGCCGACCGTACCGCGTTCGGCAACCCGACCCTGTTGATCGAGCCTGACCCGCACGAGGGCATCCAGCCTGAGCACATCGCGACCGCTCTGGAGTGGGCTGCCAACCATGTGACCGTGAAGGAGGCGGCTTAGTGTCGGCTCGACATGCGGCACCGCCGGACCGTGACCGACTCGGCACGGTGCTCACCGCGAGCTGGGCGGTCAACCCGGCTCACACGGCGAACCCGCCGACCGAGCGGCAGATCAAGGCGGCACAGCCGGACTTCCCCACGCTCAAGGATCACGAGACGACGCACTTCCTCAAGGAGATACGGAAGCCGTGCGGCAACCGGGCGTGCGACGACGGACTGACCCACCACTGCCTTCGGGACGCCCCGCTGTGGACCGCCTGCGCGGCCACCTCATGCCGCCGCAGTGAAGTGCTGGGGTGGAAGTGGTCGCTCGTCCACTGGGATGAGTGCGCCATCGAACTGGCCTGGGTCGTGGTTGAAGAGGGCAACACCTACCGGCTGCGGAAGCTCACCAAGGACGGAGACGACAACGCGATCATCTACGTGGACCAAGCCCTGATGAACATCCTCAAGCGGCAGAAGGAACGCCAGGACGCGGAGCGGGAACGGCTCGGGGATCTCTGGGTGGACCATGACCTTGTGTTCGCCCGCGACGGCTTCAAGCTGTACCGGGGCGAGGCAGGCGGACCGCAGGACCCCGAGAAGGTGTCGGCCCGCTGGCGGACGGCACGCAACCGTCTGCACCTGCCGGAGAACTTCCGGCTGCACGACTGGCGGGCGTCGAAGATCACGAACGATCTCGACAATCACGAGAACCCGGTAGAGGTCTCGGCCAACGCCCGGCACCACTCGCCGGGCTACACCATGGCGCGCTACGGTAGGCGCCGCGCTGAGGGAGCGAAGAAGCTGGCGGCTTCGAGCGCCAGCCGTATCGGCCTGTCATCCCTGGTCTGACCAGGATGTTCGCTCGGCTGTTGGTCACGTGGTTGGTCACGCCACAGCCGGAGAAACAGAAAGACCCCAGGTGAACTGGGGTCTTCGCTGGTGTCCGAGGGGGGACTTGAACCCCCACGCCCGATAAAGGGCACTAGCACCTCAAGCTAGCGCGTCTGCCATTCCGCCACCCGGACTTGGTGACTGCCGGTCCGGCGGGCCGTTCCGACAGAGAAAACAATAGCAAACGTTTCGGGGTGCTCGATCACCCGCGCTTGCGGCCCCGGCGGCTGTGACCAGGACGTGTACGGAGCATTGCGGCCTTGGGCGTGGCGGCGGGGGGAGGGAGGATGGCCGAGGACCCCTGCCGTGATCCGCGCTCCCCGGGAGCGCGGCGCGGCCGTGAACCCCAAGGAGGCAGTGTGAGCGAGTCGCAGCCGGTCCGGACGGTCACCGGCGAGGACGAGGTCGTCGACCTGTGCCGGGACCTGATCCGGATGGACACCAGCAATTACGGCGACCACTCGGGCCCCGGTGAGCGTGCCGCCGCCGAGTATGTCGCGGAGAAGCTCGCCGAGGTCGGTCTCGAACCGCGGATCTTCGAGTCGCACAAGGGCCGCGCGTCGACGGTGGCCCGGATCGAGGGCGAGGACCGCTCGCGGCCCGCGCTGCTCATCCACGGGCACACCGACGTCGTACCGGCCAACGCCGAGGACTGGACCCACCACCCGTTCTCCGGCGAGATCGCCGACGGTTGCGTCTGGGGCCGCGGCGCGGTCGACATGAAGGACATGGACGCCATGACGCTGGCGGTCGTCCGCGACCGGCTGCGGTCCGGGCGCAGGCCGCCGCGCGACATCGTGCTGGCGTTCCTGGCGGACGAGGAGGCCGGCGGTACCTACGGCGCGCGGTTCCTCGTCGACAAGCACCCCGAGCTGTTCGAGGGCGTCACCGAGGCCATCAGCGAGGTCGGCGGCTTCTCCTTCACCGTCAACGAGCAGCTGCGGCTCTACCTGATCGAGACGGCCCAGAAGGGCATGCACTGGATGAAGCTGACCGTGGACGGCAGTGCCGGACACGGGTCGATGATCCACAAGGACAACGCCATCACCGAACTGTCCGAGGCCGTCGGACGGTTGGGCAGGCACGAGTTCCCCGTACGGGTCACCAAGACCCTGCGGGTCTTCCTGGACGAGCTGGGCGATGCCTTGGGCACCGAGCTCGACCCGGAGAACATGGACGCGACGCTGGCGAAGCTCGGCGGCATCGCCAAGCTGATCGGCGCCTCGCTGCGCAACACCGCCAACCCGACCCAGCTCGGCGCCGGCTACAAGGTCAACGTCATCCCGGGCCAGGCCACCGCCCATGTCGACGGCCGCTTCCTGCCCGGGTACGAGGAGGAGTTCCTGGCCGACCTGGACCGCGTCCTCGGCCCCCGCGTCAGGCGTGAGGACGTGCACGCCGACAAGGCACTGGAGACGACCTTCGACGGTTCGCTCGTCGAGGCGATGCAGTCGGCCCTCCAGGCGGAGGACCCGATCGCCAAGGCCGTCCCGTACATGCTCTCCGCGGGGACGGACGCCAAGTCCTTCGACGACCTGGGCATCCGCGGCTTCGGTTTCGCGCCGCTCAAGCTGCCGCCCGAGCTGGACTTCGCGGGCATGTTCCACGGTGTGGACGAGCGGGTGCCGGTCGACGGGCTGAAGTTCGGCGTGCGGGTGCTGGACCGGTTCATCGACCAGAGCTGACCTCCGGGCGGGCGCGGCACGGTACGGCAGCGGTGCCGCGCGCCGGGATTTCCTCCGGAAATCTGGCACTTGTGCCGACTTAGCTGAAAAGAGTGAATGCCCGGAAGGGGGCGTAGCTTCCTTCCTTTCCCCTTCGTTGCAGTCGGTGCGGTCCGCGGCTGGGACCGCATCGCCACCAAGGAGGAAGAATGATCAAGAAAGTCGTTGCGGCTGCGACACTGACCGGAAGCTTCGTGCTCGCCGGCGCGGGTCTGGCCGTTGCCGACTCGGATGCCAAGGGCGCGGCGGTGAACTCCCCCGGCGTCATCTCCGGCAACAACATCCAGGTGCCGATCCATCTGCCGATCAATGTCTGTGGCAACACGGTCGACATCATCGCGCTGCTGAACCCCGCCTTCGGCACCACCTGCGTCAACTCCTGAGGTCGGACACCTCGCAGGCGGGCCCGTAAGGGCCCGACCCCCGGAAGGCTCCGGGACGCGTCACGGGCGTTCCGGAGCCGACGGCCATATATCGGCGGGCAGGCCGGACCGGCGACGACCCGCATTCCTAGAGGCACAGGCAGGGGAAGCAACCTATGAGACAGGTCGCACGCAAGGGCCTGATCACCATGGCGGCCGCGGGCGGAGTGCTCGCGGCGGCCGCGGGCTACGCCCACGCGGACTCCGGGGCGCAGGGCGTCTCGGCACAGTCGCCCGGAGTCATCTCCGGCAACAACGTCCAGGTGCCGGTCGACGTACCGGTCAACTTCTGCGGCAACACGGTCGACATCGTCGCGCTGCTGAACCCGGCGTTCGGCAATGCCTGCGCCAACGGCTCGGGCAAGGAACACCGTCCGCCCCACGACGGGGGCCACAAGGGCCACGACGGCGCACACGCCGCCGGCCAGGCCGTCGGCTCACCCGGTGTCGGGTCCGGCAACAACGTCCAGGTGCCGGTCGACGTACCGGTCAACGCCTGCGGCAACAGCGTCGACGTCGTCGGACTGCTGAACCCCGCGTTCGGCAACGACTGCGCCAACGAGGTGCCCGTGCCGGAGAAGCCGGAGCACCCCGGGCAGCCGGGACACCCGGTCACCCCGCCGCACCCGGTCACTCCACCGCAACCGGGGAAGCCGGAGCACCCGGTCACCCCACCGAAGCCGGGGAAGCCGCAGCACCCCGCTCCTCCGGTGACGCACCGTCCGCCCGCTCCGAGCACTCCCGGCGAGCGGACGCAGCCTCCGGCGCACCACGCCCCGAAGCCCACCGGGGAACTCGCGCACACCGGCGCGGGCCCGGTCGGCTACGCGGCCCCGGCCGGCGCCCTGATGCTGCTCGGCGGCGTCGTGCTCTACCGCCGGTCACGCACCGCCCGACGCTGACGCCGGACGCGTACCGGCCGCAGGCAGGACAGAAGCGGACCCCGGACGACCGGGGTCCGCTTCGCCGCGTCCGGGGCCGTCAGGTCACCATGTGGCGCGCAGCTGGCGGATGATCCGGCGGCGCAGCCGCACCTTGCGGCTCCCGTCCGGGTTGAGGCGCAGTCGGTCCAACTCCCAGTGTCCGTACTCGGCATGATCGGTCAGCAGGCGTGTGGCGGCCTTGCGGGACACCCCTCGCGGCACATACACATCGCAGAATTCGTATTCCGGCATCGAATCTATTGTGCGGGACCGGCCCCGGTACGGATAGCGTCTGCACTATGTCTGATGCTGCGCAGCCTTCCGCTGCCGAGGTACGTGCCGCCGCAGAGGCGGTCAAGGCCGCACTGGACCGTCACCTCGACGCGGTCGAACACCGCTCGGGGCAGGACGACCCGGCCGTTTACTCCGCGTTCGACGCCCTCGCCGCGGCCGCCGAGGCCTACGACGAGCTGCTGTACGACACCTACGACGAGGTCACCCCCTTCGAGATCCCCGGGAGCGACAACCTGCCCCCGTACACGGGGCCCGAGGAACCGAGCGCGCTGAGCGTCCTGATCCGGCGGGATTACGCGGTGGCCGAACCGCAGCGGCTGCTGCACCAGGCACAGCGCGTCGCCGACCTCGACCCGGAGGCCGTCGAGGACACCGGCAGCGGCCACGACACGGAGGGCACCACGGCCGCCGTCGTGGGCAGCAGCGTCTACGCCGCCCTCGGCGTGCTGTTCGGGGAATACGAACCGGACGAAATCGCCTCCCGGCACAAGGAGTTCGGCCTGGAGGAGGGCGACGCCACCTTGTGGGTCGCGGCGGCCGACGAACCGCCGGAGCCGGGCGAGTGGCTGTCCGCCCCGTTCGAGGACGTCGACCCGCAGCAGGTGGTGTGCCGCTTCGACGTCAGCTCCGTCTTCGACGAGGAACCGGACGACGGCGGGCCGCTCCCGCCGCGCGGCGGAGGGCGCTGAGGACGACGGAACGGACCACGGGCCCGGCCCGGCCTGTGCCGCCACGGCGGTCGTGGCCGGGCCGGGCCCGTGACGGGCGTCAGTCCTCCGGCGTGCCGTCCGCCGCGCCGGAGGCGTCCTGCGTCCGCAGCAGGGTGCGCAACCGGGTGGTGCGCTCCTTGACGGGGATCTCCGCGACGGCACGGGGCAGCGCCTGGCCGACGCCCTGCACCACCGACAGATGGCGTTCACCGCGGCCGAACGCGGTGTACACCCAGGACCGGGTCAGGCCGGGCGCCGCGTCGCCGGGCAGCACCACGACCACGGCGGGCCAGCGCGCGCCCGCCGCCTGATGGGCGGTGAGCGCCCAGCCGTGCCGTACCGCGCCCGCCTCGACGCGCTCCCGTGCCAGCGTCACCGGCCCGCCGTCGCAGTCCAGGCGCAGCCCGGCGGCGTCCGCGCCCGCGACCGTGCCCGTCAGGGTGCGGCCGGGGGCGGGGGAGTAGGCGACGCGGTCACCGGGGTCGAAGCCGCCGAACCGGCCGGGGCCCGGGTTGAGGCGTTCCTTGAGCGCGGCGTTGAGCGCGTGGGTGCCGGCCGCTCCGCCGTGGCCGACGGTGATCACCTGCGTCCGCTCCGCGGGCACCCCCAGTGCCCGCGGCACCGAATCGGCCACCAACTGGACCGTGCGGTGCACCGCCTCCGGCGCGTCCCGCACCGGGACGATCACGACCTCCTTGCCGGGCGCCTCCACCGGGGCCAGCTCCCCGGCGCCGATGCCCGACACCAGCTCGCCGATCGGGCCGGAGTCCGGGGTGCGGGAGGAGACGTGCGGGCAGTACCGGGCGGCGAGGAGATCGGCGAAGAGACGGCCGGGGCCCGCGGACCACAGCACGCCGGGGTCGCCGCTGAGCACCAGCCGTGTCCCGTCGGCCAGCGACTCGACGAGCAGCGCCGCGGTCTCCAGGTCCAGCTGCGGCGCGTCGAGCACGACCAGCAGATCGACCGCCAGCGTGCCCTCCGCGTCCCGGCCGGGGCCCTGCCGGCCCGCCAGCAGCCCCTCGACGGTGACGGCC
>NZ_JCANQV010000126.1:0-16522 GCF_059553635.1 Candidatus Streptomyces philanthi | reverse complement strand
AGCCGCGGGTGCGGCAGGGGTGCCGGCCGGTGCACGGTGGTCATCGCGAACGCCTCCTGAGGGGAACCCTGAGGACAGGCTGCACGCCCCGGACCTGCCGTGATCCGGCCCTTGACGCCGCCGGTACGCGCGGCCGCCGCTTCTTTACGGCGTCATGACGAGGCGCGACGGCGGGGCCGGGCGGCCCGGGGCCGGTGCCGCCGGGCCCCGGTCATGTCACACGGGCCGCGCCCCCGCTCAGTGCGCCGTCCACCCGCCGTCCAGCGGCAGTGAGGCCCCGGTGACGAAGGATGCCTGCGGGGTGCAGAGGTAGGCGACGGCCTCGGCGACCTCCTCGGGTTCCAGGAGGCGTTTGAGGGCGGAGTCGGCGAGGAGGACGTCGGTGACGACCCGTTCCTCCGGGATGCCGTGCGCGGCGGCCTGATCGGCGATCTGGCGCTCGACAAGGGGGGTGCGGACATAGCCGGGATTGACGCAGTTCGAGGTCACGCCGTGCGCGGCACCCTCCAACGCGGCGGTCTTCGACAGCCCCTCCAGCCCGTGCTTGGCCGCCACGTACGCGGACTTGAACGGCGAGGCCCGCAACCCGTGCACGGACGAGATGTTGACGATCCGGCCCCAGCCGCCCGCGTACATGTGCGGCAGCGCCCCGCGTATCAGACGGAACGGGGCCTCCAGCATCACCGTCAGCACCTCGTGGAACGCCTCGGGAGGGAACTCCTCCAGGGGCCGCACCAGTTGGATGCCCGCATTGTTCACCAGCACGTCGCACCCAGCGGCGGCCTCCTCGGCGGCGTCGAGGTCGGTGAGGTCGAGCGGGCGCGGCTCAACGGCACCGGGAGCGTCACCGGGGAGACCGGCGGCAAGGCCGTCCAGGCCGGCAGCGTCGCGGTCCACGGCACGCACGGTGGCGCCGGCCGCGGCCAGCCGCAGGGCGCAGGCCCGCCCGATGCCGCCGGCCGCCCCGGTGACGAGGGCGGTACGGCCACGGAGGTCGAGGGACACGGAACCAGGAGTACCCATCATGGTCATGACCGCACCTTAGGCCCTGCGGGGAGCCACCGCCCCTGGTCGCACGGGACAGCCCTTCCCGGGACCAGCGTCACGGTCGGGCTCAGGCAGTCCGCCGTTCCGGACGACGCGACGCGGTGTGCCACGCCTCGCCATTTCGCCGCAACGGGACCGATTACGGCTGCGGTCCCTTGCGGCTGGGCCGTGCAGCGGGTTTCGCACCCCTGAGGCCGCCCCGCCATCATGGGTACGCGGGGGATGCGCCCCGCACCCGGAGTGTCTTCGTGCTCACCGGTGACGACTGATATCGGGGAACGCGACATGAGCACCGAAGCCACGGACAGCCCGGCGTCCCTCTACGGGAACACCTCTCTCGTCCTCGGTCTTGTGGCCCTGGTCTCCGTGGTGTTCATGGGCTACGCCGGCATCGGGGTCCCGCTGCTGGGTGGCAGCCTTGCCGTCACCTTCGGGATTCTCGGCCTGGCCAAACGGGCCAACCGTGTCAAGTGCGCCGTCGACCTGGCCGGCGGCGGTCTGGCCGTGCTCCACCTGGTCCGCCTCCTGGCCGCCTTCGGCTGAGGCCGAACGCGGTGCCTGCCCGAGCGCCGCATCCGCGCCCGCCGCGAACCGTCCGGTGCCGCAGGGCGGCTGGCGGACAAGCTCGCACCGGCCTACGGCGGTGTTCCCGTTGCCGACGAGGCCGGCTGCCGGCCCCCTCGAACGAACGGAGGCGCACCTGGTCCTCCAGGTCATCCCCAAGCGCTCCGAGAAGCCGCGGACGCGGGTCTGGCCGGCGTCACCCGCGATGGCGTGACGCCACGTCAGTCGCACAGGGCGGCCACCTGAACATTCGTCATTCCCGCGCTCGCCGGAACGGGCCGCTTCTCCTCCAGCTCCGCGCCGAGGTCGTAGACGTTGCCGACGAGGACCAGCTGCCGCTCGCCGTCGGCGGTGGTGAAGGACACACTGGTGAATCCGGGGCCGCCGCCGTCGGTCTCCCAGGCACTGATCGCCTTGGTGTCCGGCTCCGAGCCGCACCGCACGTCCATGCGCTGCACGCCGAGCCCGTACGCCGGCGCGTCGGGGAACTGCACCGTGGTCAGGAGTTCCCGCTGCTGGGCGGGGCGCAGCAGCTTGCCGGTGAACAGTGCCCGGTGGAAACGGGCCAGGTCGTCGACCGTGGAGATCATGGCGCCGGCGGTCCAGTCGTACGACGGGCTGAACCGGGTCACATCGCGTCCCGTGAGGTCGTAACCGTGCAGATGAGGGCCGTGAATGGCTGGGTCGGTCAGCGGGAAGGAGGTGTCCTTCAGGCCGAGCGGGGCGAGAATCCGCCGATGAATTTCGGAGGGCGCGCTGTGCCGTGTGACGGCCTCGATCACCAGACCGGCGAGCAGGTAATTGGTGTTCGAGTACTTCCAGCCGCTGCCGGGGGCGAAGTGCGGCTCGTGCCGGACGGCGCGGGCGATCACCTCGCGAGGGGTGTAGACGTAGCCCCACTCGTGGCGCTCCAGGTAGGGGGCGAAGAACTCCGGCTCGGTGGTGGGGTCGTAGATGCCCGAGGTGTGGTTGAGCAGTTGCCGGACGGTGATGGCGCGCCCGTCGTTGCCGTTTCCCTGCACCACGCCGGGCAGCCATTTCTCCACGCTGTCGTCGAGCGAGAGCCGTCCTTCGCCCTCCAGCCGCAGGAGCACCGTCGACACAAAGACCTTGGTGTTACTGGCAATCCGGAAGCGCTGGTCCGGCCGGGCCCGCTCGCCGCTCGCCGTGTTCGCGAGTCCGGCCGCCACGCGTGACTCCCGCTCCCCGTGCCTGGCATACGCCACGACACCCGGGAATCCGTCCGCGACCGTCTGCTCGACGGCCTCCTTGAGGGCGGCGGGCGGCGAGGCCGCCGCACGCTCCGCCGCGGCCGCCGGGAAGACCCCCGCTACCGCCACCACACACATCCCCGCCCACAGTGCCGCGGCCCGCGCACATGCGTTCACCGGTTGCTCCTGCTTCTGTCGCCTGCGCCGTTCCTGCCCAGCATGCGGGCCGTCGCACCGGGTCGCCCATCCTGCCTGCACCCGGTTCATACGGGGGCTGCCCCTACCTCACCGTCCTGTCCCTCGCCCGGTCCGTGCACGGCGGGACCCTGCCCCACGTTGCCGGGACCCGGGTGGGGCCGGTCGGCCGCAAGAAGTTCCCGCAAGGGTTACGGAGAGTCGTCGACGTCCGCCGGGGACGACGTGCCATCCCCGTGGCCATGCCCTCGGTCCAGGGAGTTTCCACGGAGTCCCGGTGCGGGACACGCCGGGGCGCGCCGGGACTCAGCGGGCCGGGAGCGGCGGTTCCCGCTCACGGGGCCTGCGGCAGCTCCCCCGCCCCCTGGAACCACGCCGGCCCCTCCTCCAGCGCGCGCTTGATCCGGTTCAGTGCGAAGTCCTCCAAGTCCGGGAGGGCGACCAGGGGAACCGGCCGACCTCCAGCGACTCGTCGTCGTTGACCCGCGCCTCGCCGCCGACGGCGCGGCACAGGAGGCAGGTGTCCATGAACCGCATGCACTTCTCTCCACACCTGCAAGGCACGGGAGCCGGTGAGTTCGCCTGGTCCGGTCCACCCCGCGGACACGGAGAGCATGCCGTCCGCAAGCCGGGTCGATGCGGACGAATCACACGGACCGGCCCTTCCGGGCGACACCCCCGTGCCGGACGATGCCACTCCCCCTGCCGGTCCAGCGGCTGCCGAACCATCGGTTCAGGAGGCAAGCGGCGTCGGCCCGGAGCCGAACGATGCTTCCGTCCCGGACAAGGACGACGTGCTGGAAGCCCGGGACGCCACGGACGCGTGGATGCGGGATGTGCTGCCCATCGCTCGGGAAGCAGCCCACCAGGCCGGACGGGTCAGCCGCGACGCGGTCAAGGATGCCGTCCGGGCTCACGTACCGATCAGCAATGACCGGCTCGGTGAACTGGTCGCAGCCCTCCACAAGGAAGAAGGGACGGGCCCAAGACCCACGGCCGCCGCTGTTTCCACCTCGCTGTGGTGATCTCATTTCGTAGGTGATGTCCCGTAGCCGCCATGCAGGACTCCGGCTCGGCGGCTACGGGACATCATGTTCAGGAAGGAAGCTGTCGTGCAACGGCACCAGCAGGACGCGGCGGAGGCCGCATGGCGCACAGCCCCGCGCTGCCAGAGGATTGCGCGATTAACGGAGCCGCAAGAACGTTGCGTCGCGGTGGCGGCCCTGGTTGATGCACGTGGGTGGTCGATCCCCGACCAACGGCTTCAGAACGTCGGCTTCATCATTCGGGGAGCCTGCGGCCCACTCGCCGCCGTGCAGGGGGACTACCCCGCGGGTGCGGGGACGACTCCGAGGAAGAGCTGTTCGCGAACATCGACGCAGGACTACCCCCGCGGGTGCGGGGACGACGGCTTCGGTGCTCGCTTGTACGCCTGGCTGCTGGGACTACCCCCGCGGGTGCGGGGACGACCTCCTCCGCGATCAGGTTCGTGAAGATGTCGACGGACTACCCCCGCGGGTGCGGGGACGACGCGAACCGGCGTTGCCCGCCGCGGTCCGCGTAGGGACTACCCCCGCGGGTGCGGGGACGACGCGCCGGTGCTGCCATTGGTGGTCGACATGGCGGGACTACCCCCGCGGGTGCGGGGACGACCCGGAACCCGGCCCACTGGTCGCCGAGGGCAAGGGACTACCCCCGCGGGTGCGGGGACGACCTCGTGAGCGTGGGGCGAGGGCAGGGAGGACCGGGACTACCCCCGCGGGTGCGGGGACGACGTGGTGCGTGCCTCGCCGAGTTGCCGGACCTGGGGACTACCCCCGCGGGTGCGGGGACGACCCCTCGTCCGCGAAGTCCTCCCGGTAGGACGCCGGACTACCCCCGCGGGTGCGGGGACGACCGGGGGACCGGTGACACTGCATCGTCACGTGACGGACTACCCCCGCGGGTGCGGGGACGACAAGATCAGCCCGGAGCGTCCCCGCATCACCGTGGGACTACCCCCGCGGGTGCGGGGACGACGCCGGACGCCACGGCGTCAACGACCGCGCGTCCGGACTACCCCCGCGGGTGCGGGGACGACGGTAAGTGGGTGGCCTACGGGTGGCTCGCGAAAGGACTACCCCCGCGGGTGCGGGGACGACCCGGTGCGGGCAGCAGGCCCAGCTGCAGAGCGAGGACTACCCCCGCGGGTGCGGGGACGACTCGTGCGCCACCCGCTCCGCCCGACGCTCGTTCGGACTACCCCCGCGGGTGCGGGGACGACACTTGCTGACCTGGGCTTTTGTCACGTGATCACGCCGTTTTCCTTTACATGATTCGTGGCTTTCCACGGTTGTCCGGCGCTCTTCCTCGGTCTGGACATGAGGGTGAGGCCGTCGAAGTCGGTGGGGGTCCAACGGTCCTGGCCGGCTGTGCGGACAGTCCAGCCCTGTTCGGTTCGGGCGGGTTCGATCATTACTGCTTGGCTGTCGCGGATGCGGTCGGCCAGGACTTTCCACAGTCCGTCGCGGATGCGGGCGTTGGGGCTGCCGACGAAGACGCCGGGGGCGGCTTCGATGAACCAGCGGGTCAGGTGTCCTCGGAGGCCGGGAGGGGCGGCGATGAGGACCACCACTGTCGTCGGGACGCTCATGGAGCCGCGCTCCCGCCCTGGCCCGGGATGACATCCAGATGACTGTCGGCACCGAAGGGAGCCGTCTCCCAGTTGCGGCCACCGCTGACGACGTTGTCCCCGTCGTCCCATAGCCCTCCCAGGTCTTCCTCCAGCAGGGTGGTGCCTTCCGGGAGCAGCAGGTTCTTGATGTCCGTCACGATGCGGGGCAGGAGTTTGCCGTGGACCGCGGCGTCGCGGAGAGCTGTGCGTGCGTCGCGTTCCGAGGTCAGTCCCTTGGCCGCGAGGTCGAAGGCCAGGGGGATGGTGAACTCGGCCTTGTAGAGGTCGGCGATGTCCAGGACGAAGGAGAGTGCGGAGCCTGTGTGGACGAAGCCGAGGGCCGGGCTGGCGCCGATGCCGGTGATGACGGCGTGGCAGATGCCGTAGAGGGCGGAGTTCGCCGCGGACAGCAGGCGGTTGACGTCGTCGCCCGCTGCGAAGGCGTCTGCGGGTTTGTAGTCGCGTTTGGTCCAGGGCACTCCGGTGCGTTCGGAGTGGTGGGCGTAGAGCCGGCGTACGCGTGTGCCTTCCCGTCCTCGTAGTTGCTGGAGGGTAAGGCGCGTGGTGTCTTCGCCCGGGAAACGCATGTCGTACATGCGGCGGGCAACGGCTACGCGTTCCTTGGGGCGGGTGACCAGCCATGCCTGCCGTAGCTGGAGCTGGGAGCCGCGTGCGACGCCGTGGCCGGAGGCGTAGAGGCGGACGCCGTGTTCGCCGACCCAGCACAGGGAGGTGCCGGAGTCGGCGAGCAGTGTGACGGCTGCGTGGGTGATGCGGCTTCCGGGGCCGATGAGGAGGACGGCGAGCCAGGCCGCCGGTACGTGTACCACGCGGGCTTTGTTGACCAGGACGATGGCGTTGTCGTCGCGGTCGATGTGGCAGCGCTCGGCGTAGAGGCTGGAGACGCGGTCCTCCAGCCTGTGCACTTCTTGCGGACCGGCCCGCCACCATGGCTCAGGCATGCGTCACCGCCGCCTCCGCCGTCACCGGGGCCAGGGTGAGCAGGCCCTGGCCGTATCCCTTGGCCGGCCCGATGCCTCCCAGCAGTGCCGCGCGCAGGGCGTCGGGGTCGGTGACCCTCAGCCGTCCTTCGAACGTGGCCGTGGAGAGGGTGATCCTCGGCCCGTTGCGGTGCTTGCTGAAACGCAGGATGTCGCGGCTGACGAGTGACACGTCAGGGCCGCAGGTGAGCGAGCCGTCCGTCGTGATCCCCGGGGCCGGTGCGTCGGAAGATGCCTCGGGGATGGTGAAGCCGTGGCGTTCGGCCCGATCGAGGAGCCAGCCGAGTTGCTGGGCCGCGGTTCGGTGAGGGACGCGGAAGCCACGCGGGCGGCGGTCGGCGGCGTCGGGCCGCTGCGCGTGGGCCTTGAGGCGGGCGGTCTGCTGCTCGCTGGGCTTTGCGGGGCGGGACATGGTCTGGACGGGGTTGGCGGTCAGGCGGAAGCGGAATTCCCTTCCGCGTGCGATGCGTTCAAGGAGTGGTGTGTAGTCGGCGATGAGCGGTTCGCCGCCGTCGGCGCCGGGCCAGCCGGCTTCGTCGACGAGATGCTGCCAGGAGGGCCGGCTGTCGGTGAGGACGAGGATCTCGGCGCGGTAGGGAGTGTGGTTCTCGTTGCGCCACAGGACGCGCTCGGTGACGGGCTGCACGGCGAGACCGGCGAGGACCGCCGCGTGCAGGCGGTGGGGGTTGGACAGGAGGGCGACCGCCTGGCGGCGGCGCGGGTTCAGGGCGATTTTCGACAGGTAGGGCATCGGGTCACCAGCCCAGAAGGGCGAAGGGGTCGTGATCGGGATGGGCCGGAGGGGCTTTTCCGTCGGCTGGTTCCGTTGCTTGCAGGCCGGTGGGAACGGAGATCCACAGATGCCGCACGGCACGGCGTCCGAAGTGCGTGCCGGTCTTGAGGTCGTAGGTGTCGGGGACGTCAACGGCAACCTGGTCGCCCCCGGGGTCCTCCACGGTGGCCTCCAGGGTCACCTCCGTCCCCCGGGCCTGGCGCCGGCGGTGGTCGGATGCCTTCCACGGCACGGCCGCCAGGGCCTCGGGGAGTTCGGCATCGGCCTGTAGTCCGAGGCTGACCTGTCCGGTGGGCGGGCAGGAGCGACGTCCGAGGGAAAGGGGGTGGACGGGGTGACGTACCGCGTGTTCCAGGCGCTCCAGGAGGGGGGCCGGGCCGCGTAGCGCGGCGACGAAGACGGCGTCCTGGAGGTAGAAGCGCTGGGTGACGCCGGTGTATTTGGCCGGGCTGGTCTTCGTCTGCACACCCTTGGCGTTCACTTTGGCGGACGGCAGTGGCATGCCCCGGTGGTCGCTGAAGGTGTGGTAGTCCCTCAGCAGCGAGCCGGGCTGGTCGACGCGTACGCCGAGCCGGAGGTCGAGGAGGTCGGTGAGTGAGGCTTCGCGGGAGCGGCCCTCGGCGGCCGCGAGGAGGCCGAGGACGCCGGATTTGGTGGGCTGGGTCCGGGTCTCGCGCCGGTTGTAGCGGGAGGGGCCGCCCCAGGACTGCAGGGGCGCGGCCAGTCTGAGGACGAGGACGGCGTGCTCGGTCATCGCGCGCCGGCCTTGGTGATCTCGCCGCCGGCCAGCCACTGCCCGACCAGTTCACCGAGCGAGTCGAGCAGCTTCGGGAAGGCGACGGACGGACCGAACGCCTCGGCGAGCTTGTCGGCATCGGTGTTGTAGGCGGCCAGGACTGTGGCCGGTTCGGCGCCCCAGGTGGCGGCGACGGACGTCAGTTCACCCGCCAGGCGGACGGCGGATTCGGCCGCCAGGCCGCTGACGCCCACCACGGGCTTCTCGTAGGCGGAGACCAGGTTCACCGGCTGGTCGGTGCGCAGGGTGAGAAGCACGAGGTGGGGGAGGGTGCGGTGGGCGAAGGAGTTCTGGTGGCCGGTGGGCATGGAGCGGGTGAAGGCGTCGACGAACCGGACGGCCGTGTCGCGCGTGTCCTCGGCGGAACTGAGGTTCTCATGCAGCTGGTGGACGCCGAGGACCGCGTAGCGGTACAGGGTGGACGAGTTGAACTCGACGGTACCGATCATGCCCGCGCCGTGGTCCTCGGTGTTCTCGTCGTCCACCGCGGTGTAGTAGTCGAACTCGGTGCGCACGGCGTGGGTGGACAGGGCGTGTGCGACCTGGACGGCGGCGTCCACATTGAGGGCGGGCAGGTCGGCGACCATGCGGCCGAAGAGCGCGACCTCCGCCGGGTGTCCGGTCGTGAGGGTGGCGACCACCGGAAGCTCGTCGACCTCGGTCTTGAGGTCCGCGTCGGACAGGGCGGCCAGTTCCGCGGCACGGCCGTTGAGCAGTTTGACGAGGTCGTCGAGCTGGCGCTTGCCGAAGAAGAGGAGGTAGGCGGACTGGTCTCCGTTCTTGGACGACTTGCTGATCTTCAGGGGCTCCAGCAGGGCAGCGGCCAGACGCTCGGCCTGGGCGGCGTCGAGTCCCGTGCCGCCCTCGGCGGTCGGCCGGGCGAGGCGCTCGGCGAGCAGGGCGGCGATCCGCTTGGTCCGGGTCGCACGGTCGGCCGGCTCGACCGCCTTGGCGAACTCGGTGCGGGTGGCCCGCTTCCACGCCTGGGAAGAGACCCGGGCACGGCGGGCACCACCGTAAACGGCCTGCTTCGGAGTCCCCGAGTCGTCCCTGTTGGCGTTGGACGGGGGCAGGCTCTGCAGGATGTGGACCTCGACGAACAGGGTGGGCTCAGTCATGAAAGGGCTCCTCGGTGACATGAGGTATCGCCGGACGGCGACGCGGTCTGAAGAAGGAAAGTGGTGCGGCGCTGGGCCGGAATCCGTTCTCCGGCGCCGGCGTCAGGAGTTCTTGGGCTTGGGGGCGACGCGGAAGTCACGGTCCCAGCGGTTGCGGAAACGGCCCTGTTCGTCCGGGTGCTTGGGGTCGTCCCAGGTTCGCAGAGCGGTACGCAGCAGGTCGTAGTCAAGGCCGATTCCGGCGCGGGAGAGCAGGGTGACCAATCCCCGCAGGTGCATCGCCAGCTCGCCGGTGTCGATCGAGGTGAGCAGGGCACCGAACCGGCGTTCCAGCGCTTCCTCCCCTCCGCCGTTCTTCGCCAGCAGCAGGCGCGCGGCGGTGCCGGGGCTGTTTCCGGGGACGTGCATGCTCCGGCGGTGGCCCTGCTGGTGCCGTCCGAAGAGCGTGAGTGCGACGTGCTCGGCGATCAAGTCCCGGGTGAGGGCACCCTTGTCCCGCAGGTCGGAGGACATGCGGGTCCGGTAGTGCGGCCACATCGCGGGGACAGCGCCTGCCTCACGGCCCGTGCCTGATCGCAGCGCCGCGAGGTGGGCGGCACTTTCCGGCCGGTCCGGTGTGAAGCGGGCCCAGTACGGCGCGGCGTCGGCGTCATCAGCGGCGGGCAGGTCGGTGTACTGCAGCCCCCAGGATCGCAGGACCCGGTCCCGGCGCGGGCTCTGCCAGGCGGCAAGGTCGTACAGCAGCCGGGTGTAGTCGAGGCCGACGCCGGCCTGCCCCAGCAGCGGTACGACCCGGTACAGATGCTGGACGAGCTCATGGAGATCCTGTGCGGTGGCGGCAGCCATCAGCCGTTTCTCCACAGCATTTTCCGAGAGCGTTTCAGCCCGGGGCAGTTCCCCGCAGGCCGTGCCCAGGCCGGTCCCCGGACGATGGGCGGGTTCGGCGGCTGCTTGCTGGTGCCGGCCGAAGAGGGCCAGGGCGGCGTGCTCGGCGACGTAGAGGTCGGGCAGCAGGTCCGATTCCCGGGCGACGTCGGTCAGTCGTACGCGGTGGGCGCCCTGCATGGCGGGAAGAGTGCCCGGCTCGCCGTTGATGCCGTCGCGCAGGCCGCGCAGCTTTCGCGTGATGTGCTCCGAGAAGCCGGGGCGGCCCGCCTGGACGTGGGTGCGCCAGTCGGCGGCGGCTTCCTCCCAGAAGTAGGCGCGCAGGACCTTGCGTGTCCTCCCGGTGGCCGTGCTCATGCCGCTGCCTCCCCGTTGTCCGAGCCGTCCCCGGAGAGCCGGGTCAGGATCTCGGCGAGTTTCTTGTAGAAGAGGCCGGCGGCCTTGCCGCTCCGGTACACGACCTCCTTGCCGTTGCTCTTCTCCACGCGTCCTACCACCGCACGTGGCGGCGCGGCGGCAAGGAGCGCCTCGGCCTCCCGGACGGCCGCCGCACGAACGGACAGCTCCCAGGCCACCTGGGCACGCTCCAACAGGTCATCGTCCTCACCGACGGTGCGCATACCGGCGAGCAGGCGGCGCATCGTGGTGTCGAGACTGTGCAGGAGCCGGGAGGAGGGGCGCTGGCCCTTGTCCCGCTGCAGCGGATCGCCGCCGGAGGCCCGCCGCAGATCGTTGTTGAGGTTGTCCAGAGCGCGGCCGACCTGGTCCGCCTGGCTCACACACTCCAGGATCGCGGCACGCAGCCAGTCGTCCTCGGCGAGCAGAGCGGCCACCGGGAGCGGCAGGCTGTCGCCGATGGCGTTCTCGACGACGGCGGACTGGGTGCCGTATTCGAGACCGCAGATCTCCACGCCCAACGGGTAATCAGCGGGCAGGAGATGCTCGGCGCGCAGAGCGCCGACCTGCCGAAGGAGAACAGAAGTGTAGGGGCCGTCGCCCTCGGTGGGCAGCGCCATCGCCAGCAGCGTGCCGAGCCCCTGCCAGGCCGAACGCCCGGAGGCATGGCGGCGGGGACGCTGCCGGGGTTGCCCCGCCTTCGGCTTCGAGGTGTGGGACCACGCTGTGTGCGGGTCGTCTATCGGCGTCCGGGTGAGCCGGTCACCGGCGGAGACAACCACTCGATGTACACGGGGCCCCTGTTCTGTCCCGACCGGGATCAGCCGGATGCGGCGGGCCTGGAAGGTGAGCAGGTCCAGCAGCCCGCCGGCCGGGCGCTGCGACCACTCCGGGCTCGCCGGCGACTTCCATCCGCGTGAGGCCGGGCGCTCGTCCCACGCCCACTGGGGCCGGTCCGCCCGGTCCATGCCAGCGGGCAGCACCGGCATGTTCAGCATCAGCATCTCGAACACGTTCCGGCCCACTGGGACGGTCACCCCGAGCTGGCCGAGAGGACCCGTCGGGTTCCCAGTGGTCTTGCTCTTCTTCGCCTGCGGATCACCGACGGCTCCGGTCTTGATGGAGGCCGTGTCCCAGCAGTGTGTGTGGAGCAGCCACAGCAGCGCCTGACCAGGCGTCAACAACAGCTCGTCGCCCTCAGTGACCCCGCTGAACAGTGGCACGTTGTTGCCGGAGGCGATCGATGGCACGAGTTGCGCAGCCGACTTCGTCTCTCCGTTGATCGCTTCCAAACCGGCGACCTGCGCGAAAGGACGCTTGTCATCAAAAAGCCGGAAACGGTCGCCGTAGCGGACCGTGAGGTAGTCGGTCAGCTGCTCTGCGTCGGCGTCCGAGAACCGGCCGAGGCGGAACCGCTCTGCCCACTCCCGCCGCGTGCGCGGCACTCCAATGGCATCAAGGACCACCGGCAGGAACACCTGCCGCAGCAACGCAGGCAGCATCGTCGGCGCCGGTAACTCCAGCCGCCGAACCTTGTGCGCGCCTACCAGCACGTCCAACAGGCTGGTCGTGTGGACGTCGCCGTCGGTGTCGGCTGTGGTGAGCCAGGCTCCGCGGACGAGATCTCCGTCGGCATCCATGGCGACTCCTCTCCATGAATCACGTGCGCGTCTCCCGAACACGCGGAACGGCGCAGCAACTTTCCCTCGATGCAAGGGACTTACTTCGTTAATCACAACACTTCCACGCAACATCTATGGTTTGCAACCGAATCAGGGCGACCCGAACAGAGCGCGCCGATACTCGGCCAGTGCGAGCGGCGACCCTGTACCTCCGCGGGAGTCCGGGGCGTTCCCGCCCAGCGCTTCACACCGTCCCCGCGGCGCAGGGTGATGGGGGAGCCTCCGGGCCCGGCCCCGGGCGGTTCAACCTCGTTCGACGACCAGCCCCAGGACGTCGTCGTACGAGACCCGGTCCTTGCCCAGTACGGCCGTCCCGTCTTCCCCCAGGACAAGCGCCTGTGCGTACCTGAGCCAGGGATGACCGGCCCACCCCGGCAGCGGAGCCAGGTCCGCCTTCGCGGCCTCCGTCAGATGGACGGGCAACCGCACGGTGCCGCCCAAAAGCCGGCTGACCACCGTCTCGTCATCTACCTCACCGTGCACGCCGATCCAGGTCCCGTCGATCGCCCGGTACCCGCCGCCCGAGGCCCGGACGATCACGACCTCCACGGACTGCTCCCCGTCCCGCACCACGGCGTCCAGCTCCTCTTCGGATGTCACGCGGGTGCCCGCGTAGTGGAGCCCCTCCAAGGTCGGAGCCCCCCATTCACGGGGGCGCGTCAGCAGAAGTTCCTCCGCCTTGTCCTGCCGCTCCTCCTCCTTCGCCCGCCACGCCTCCCAGGCCGCGGTCTCACCCCATTCCGGCGGGCAGACCTCCGCCTCCCCGTAGGCCCTGGCAACCAGACCAGGCACATCGGCCGGGATGCTCCACCCGTCCTCGCGCACGGCGCTCCCGTCCAGCGGGCCCGCGACTTCGGAGACAAGGGCGGCTGCCCTCAGCAACGCCCACTCCCCATAGATTTTTTTCGACGCAGGAAGGAAACTCGGCTGCCCCCTCTCACCGGCCACCACCCCCGTCACCAGAACCCGCGGTTGAGCGAACGAGACCGGCCGCCGGGTCCCGCTGTGCCGGTGAAGCCGCCCGATGCGCTGCAGCAGCAGGTCGACGGGAGCAAGGTCCGTGATCAACAGGTCCGCGTCCACGTCGAACGACTGCTCGGCGAGCTGCGTGGCGATCACTACCATGCGCCCAGGCCGCTTCTCACCGCTCTCTGGCCCCAGCAGCGCCAGGCACTCCTCGGTCCGTTCCGCCCGGTGGGCCGAGCACAGCCGGCCGTGCAGCAACCGCACCTCCCCGTCGAAACCACCGCTCGTCAAGGCCCGGTGAACAGCCTGGGCACGGTCGACCTGGTTGACCACCACCAGCACCACACCACCGTCAGCCACCTCTTGCCTCACCGTCGAGGCGATCAGCGCCCCGTCCAGGGCGATATCAGGCAGCCAGCCAATCCGCGTCGGCACCGACGCACGCCACGCCGGCACCGCCACCGGCGAACTCACCGCCACCGGCCCCTGATCGAGGGCATACGCCGCGGTCACACACGGATACCCGGCCGGCTCCGGCACCGGACAGCTCACATCCGCCCTGCTCAGAGCACCCGACAGATACGCATCGACGAACGCCTGCCGCTGCGCCGGCGGAAGCGTCGCCGACAGGAGAACCACCGGAACCTTGGCCTGCCCGAGCCAGCGCAGCGCCTCCAGGAGGAACTGCCGCATGTAGACGTCGGCGGCGTGCACCTCGTCCACGATCACGACCTTGCCGACCAGTCCGGCGAAGCGCAGCATCACATGCCGGGTGCGAGTCGCCGCGTGCAGGAGGTGATCCACGGTGCCGACGGCGAACGCCGTCAGGAGACCCCGCTTGTTACCCAGGAACCACAGCGCCGGACCGTCACGCTCCTCCTGCACGCCGCCGCTGCCGCCTGACGCACAGGACGGCATGCCGTACTCGGCGTCCTCCTCAGTCGCCCCGTAGACGTCGAACGGGTCCAAGCCCGCCGACTCGTCGTCCCCGCCCGGGGCCTCCCGCTTGCCTTCCCAGATCTTCCGCCACGTCGGGTTGAAGCGGCGCTTGCCGTGCAGCAGTGCGACCTGCGCTTCCAGCTCTGGGTCGAACGACCGCACCCACTCCAGAACCTGCCCGTACATAGGATCACTCGTCGCCTGCGTCGGCATCGCCACGAAGACACCGTCCAGACCGAACCGGGACGCCAGCACCTCGGCCGCCGCCAGAGCGGCCTTCGTCTTCCCCTCCCCCATAGGCGCCTCCGCCACCAGCAAACCCGGCGCCGGCATCGACCATGCCCGATCAACCAGCTCCCGCTGCGACGCCCTCGGCGTCACCCCCAGCCGCCCGGTCAGCGGAGCATAAGGCTCCCCGGGAATCATGAGCTCGTTCCACCCGCCTCGCAGACCGAGCCGCTGCCACGCCGCGTGGGCCCGCTGGCGGGCCCCAGCGAGGGACACCTTCCGCGCATCCGCGAGCCCCTCGAACTGCTCGCTGTCACTGGCGATCCAGTCCGCCATGACGATCAGCCCGGACAGCCCCAACTGCTCCGCCCTGTTCAAGGCGCCGACCGGGCACGCGTCGGCCAAGTCCTCGAAACCGACAGCCCGCGTGAACACATCTACAACCGCCCTCTGCGCTTCCTCCCACGCAGCCCCGCGCCCCTGGGCCGCCCGGCGTGGCGGCCGCAGCCCACCAACGGACGGAAACGTCCCATGATGACCGGCCACCAACGGCCACACCCACGCCGCGCTCTCCTCGCACCCCCACTCCGCGACCAGCCTCGGCCGCAACAACGCCGCGCCCGCCACGTCATGCCGCCACCGCTCCGCCGGCAACCGCCCCCACGTCAAACCCGCTGCCCTGACCGGGGCAGCCTCGGCAGCGTCCAACGCCTGGAAAGCAGGACACGCCTTCCCGCAGTCATGAATCCCGCAGATCCACATGAACCACAGCCGCCCTCGCCCGCCGCTGATCTCCTCCAGCCGATCCCGGAACGCGGCCGACACGTACCGTTCCCACATCACCTCGGCCACGGCAGCGGTGTCCAGCAAGTGCCCGAGCAGCAGATGGCTCCGTCCTCCGTTCCGCGCCGCGGACTTCCCCCATAACCGCGACACCCTGGCGACGGCCTCATCCGACAGCCCCATCACCCGCATCAGGTCGACAACCGACGGCATGTTCTCCACCAATGCAACTCCCTCCGTACAGTGGATCCGCACCCTAAAGCCACCCACTGACATTGGCCCTGCACCGGATGCCCCGACCGCCGATCCTGCTAAATGAAAACCGGCCCCGTCGCTAGCATCAGCGCAGGTCACGAAGTGTCGTCCCCGCACCCGCGGGGGTAGTCCGCGGCCCGCCGCACTGCGGTCGCCTTCGACGGTGTCGTCCCCGCACCCGCGGGGGTAGTCCCCCCCGCATGACCGCGCAGGCCGCCCACGCCCGGTCGTCCCCGCACCCGCGGGGGTAGTCCCGCCTACGTGCCTGGTTCGCTGCGGGGGCGGGGGTCGTCCCCGCACCCGCGGGGGTAGTCCGCAGGTGGCCGGAGGCGACGAGGAGGAGAACGAGTCGTCCCCGCACCCGCGGGGGTAGTCCGCGCGGAAAGCACCTGAACAAGTTGCTGGGTGTGTCGTCCCCGCACCCGCGGGGGTAGTCCGCTGTATGCCTCGCTGCGCCGTGTCCGCGTCGCGTCGTCCCCGCACCCGCGGGGGTAGTCCCTCCTTCTTCGCGGCCCGCCAGCGGCGGCCCGCGTCGTCCCCGCACCCGCGGGGGTAGTCCGCCGCGTGACCCCAACCCGGTACCGGACCCGCAGTCGTCCCCGCACCCGCGGGGGTAGTCCGCGGGCAATCGCGGCAGGGGTGCCGCTTCCCCCGTCGTCCCCGCACCCGCGGGGGTAGTCCTCCGTCACCTACGGCGCACAGGCCGCCGTCGGCGTCGTCCCCGCACCCGCGGGGGTAGTCCCGCCCGCGTGACACTGCGGGTCACCGTCTGGCAGTCGTCCCCGCACCCGCGGGGGTAGTCCCGGTCTGGCGCTTCGGAGACGACGGGCACGACCGTCGTCCCCGCACCCGCGGGGGTAGTCCTGCCTGCACGGCGGTCACGTGCTGGTCGCACCTGTCGTCCCCGCACCCGCGGGGGTAGTCCTCCATGCGACGGTACTCGCCGCTACCACCATCGGTCGTCCCCGCACCCGCGGGGGTAGTCCCCTCCCCACTCCCCTCCCCACCCC
>NZ_JCANQV010000125.1:0-16574 GCF_059553635.1 Candidatus Streptomyces philanthi | reverse complement strand
GCCGCCGCGCCACCGCCGTCGTGCTCCCGCAGCAGCCGGGCGAACGGCCACTGCGGCCGGAGGCAGAAGTACTCGCCCCGCTCCTCGATCTCCCCGGCCGCGACCGCGATCGTCCGCCGGGCCTCGTCGTGCGCGCCCGTACGGTCGAGGGCGTCGGCGAGCAGCCCGAGGTGGAGGGCGCGGCGCAGCAGCACCCGGTGCCGGGCCGCCTCGTGCAGCGCCCCGCGCATCCGGGCCAGCCCCCGCTCGTGCATGCCCTGGTGCACCTCGGCCCAGCCCAGGGGGACGGCGAGCATGCGGTGCCAGAAGGGGAGCTGGCAGCGGGCGGCGAGGTCCAGGCCGGCCCGCCCGGCGAGCCAGGCGCCGCGCACGTCGTACTCGGTGACGGCGATGAGGGCGTCGACGTAGCGGGCGAAGGCCCGGTCCCAGGGCCGGTCGTAGCGGTCGGACTGGGTGAGGTGGAGAAGTTCCGACCGGTAGCGCCGGGTCTGGGGCCGGTCGCCGTTCAGGCAGTGGGCGAGCGCCAGATAGGCCCGGTAGTCGATGCGCTGGTCCCGCAGCAGTGTGCAGTCGCCCGCCGGGTCGCCGGCCTCGTCCAGCAGGACGTCGGTGATCCCGGCGCCCCGGGCGAGCGTGACCAGCGCCTCGTCCAGGCGGCCGCCGACGAACAGGGTGACGCCGTCCACGTAGCAGGCCGACGAGCGGGCCTCGGGGCCGCCGCCGTGCGCGGCCAACTCGTAGAGCAGACCGACGGTTTCCTGGGCCCTGGCGTACTGGCCCGAGGTGATCGCGCTGAGGGCCTGGGTGTGCAGCAGCCCGGTGGGCTGGGTGCTGTCGAAGGTGCGCTCCAACTGCTGGGCGTGGCGCAGCAGCTTCTCGACGCCGGGCGAACCGTAGCCCTCCAGCAGCGCGTGGATCCACAGCATCCGTTTGCGCAGATGGAGTTCGACGGCCGAGGTCTGCTCGTCGCCGGGCAGCGCGGCGACGACCGCGGCGGCGCCCTCCAGCCAGTGCAGCGCGGCCGCGTGGGCGAAGCGGCCCTGCTCGCGGTCGGCCAGCGCGAGCAGCGGGCCGACGCCGGAACGGGGGCCGAGGTGCCGGGCGGCGGCCAGGCAGTGGCGGCGTATCTCCGCGTCGTCGTCGCCCGGTTGGAGCCGCAGCGCCAGGATGGTGGCGATGTGGTGGTGCCACCGGGCGCGGGTGACGGGCTGGAGGTCGTCCAGCAGGAAGTCGCGGGTGACGCCGTGGGCGAAGGCGAGGGTGCCGTCGGTGGCCCGGCCCTGGCGCAGCAGCCCCGTCCGCACCGCGTCGTCGATCACGGTGTGCGGCATCCCGAGGGCACACACCAGGTCCGCGAGCAGGGCACGCCGTACGCTCATGCCCGTCACGGCGCAGAGCGTGAGCACGTCGAGGGTGTCCCGGGAGCATTCGCTCAGCCGCTCGTGCAGCACCTCACGGACCTCGAACGGCACCGAGGGCCGCTCCCCCTCCCCGTCCGCCCGCGCGGACGCCATGCTGAGCAGGAGGAACGGGTTGCCGCCCGAGGCGCGTTGGAGCCGCTGGGCCTCCTCGGGCGAGGGGGTGTCCCCCGAGTACGAGGCGATCAGCTCCCGGCTCTGCTCCTCGGTGAGCCCCTCCAGGCCGAGCATGCTGGTGTTGCCCTCCTGGAGGATGCGGCCCACGGCGCGCCGCACCGCGGGGTCCTTCGCCAGCTCGTGGTCGCGCAGGGTGGCCAGGACCAGGACCCGGGCGTGGCTGATCTGCTTGACCAGCAGCTGGAGCACCTCCAGTACCGGCACATGGGCGAGGTGCAGGTCCTCCAGGAAGAGGACGACCGGTGCCCGCTCGGCGGCGGTGAGCACGGTGTGGCAGATCCGCATCTGGTGGCTGACGTGCTGCTCGGGCAGCCAGTCGGCCTGGGTGACGAGGTCGGCGGCGGTGCAGCCGGTGCCGCCGCCCGGGTCGAGCTGCCGTACGACGTTCTCCCACGTCCAGTAGCCCGGGGCCAGCAGCGTCCCGACGCAGTGGGAGCGCACCACCTGGAACCCGCGGCCGGCGAGGCAGCGTTCGGACTGCTGGAGCAGCCGCGTCTTCCCGATGCCCTGCTCCCCGCAGAGCAGCATCACATGGCCGTGCCCGCTGCCGACGCCGGCCAGCAGGTCCCGCAACCGGCGCATCTCCGCCTGCCGTCCGACGAGCCGGTCGCCCGGTGGCGGGGACGCGGACGGCTCCGGTTTCTTCTCCTTGGGCTCCTTGGACTCCTTGGTCGGCGCCGCGGGGGCGCTGGAGGGCGCGGCGGGGGCCCGCCGCTCCGGCTCGGGGGACGCCGACAGCTCCTGGCGCAGGATCTTCCCGTGCAGTTCCTGGAGTTCGCGGCTGAGGTCGGCCCCCAGGTCCTCGGCCACCGCGCTGCGCATCCGTTCGTACGTCAGCAGGGCCTCCGCCGACTGGCCGGAGTGGTACTGCGCGGTCATCAACTGGCCGCCCAGCCGCTCCAGCCCGGGATTGCGGCGGATCTCCTCACCGAGCCGGACGGTGACCTCCTCGTAGGCGCGCAGTTCGAGACACGCCTGCGCCCATACCTCAAGGGCCCGCAGCCGGGTGTGCTCCAGGCGGTCCGCCTCGGCCACCGCGAACTCGTAGCCGTACAGCTCGCCCATCGGGGTGCCCTTCCACAGCTCCAGGGCGGACCAGGCCGTCGACCGGGCGGCCTCGGGCCGGCCGGACCTGAGTAATTCCCGGCATTCCCGCACCCGTGTCTCGAAGACCGCGGCGTCGACCAGCCGGGGGTCGGCTTCGAGGAGATATCCCTGGAGACGGCGGACGATACGGAGGGAGGGGTCGTCGTGGAGCAGTTTTCTCAACCGGGATACGTACGCCTGGAGTGTCGCCGTGACCTGGCTCGGCGGGTTGGCCCCCCAGATCGCCTTGATGATCACGGGGAGGGAGACCACGGTGCCCACATGGATCAGCAGCAGGGCGAGCAGCGCGCGCTGTCTCGGCGCGCCGAGGTCCACCTTCTTCTCGCCGGAAATCACGCTCAAGGGGCCAAGAATTTCGAATCGAAGTTCAGGGGAACGTTCATCGTCTTTCATCGCGCATCCCGACTGGAGAGAATGAGGAAAGGGCAGGACACAGAGAGCTACTGACGGGGACTCACCGATTTCCGGGACCGGATTTCAGGGCGGGAAGGAGAGGGTCACGCGCCAAGAGTCGTCGTTCCCGGGAGCTTACGGAAGAGGCGGCGGCGCCGCGTTCCCCCGCCGCGACGGCGTCCGCCGGGACGTGACGGCACCCCGGTGCGACTCTCCGTGTTGTGGCGGTGACTGTCGGTCCTCCGTGGAGGGTGTGGCGCTGCCGTGAGGGGTGGCTGTGGCTTCTGTGGCTCCGCATGGTGTGGGTGATGGTTCCCTTGCGAAGCTTGGATTATTTTCGATCGGAGATGTCGATTTCTGTACGTAGCCAGGGGCTGGTTTACGCATGGTCGGCCCAAGGGAGAGGCTGCTAAGGTGCGCCCCTCGTGTGGTGATTCTCGGCCGCCCCGGAGAGGCGGGGCGGCGGGGCGATCCGGCGTCCGCCGATAGTGGCGAGATCTTCATCGCCGCGTCCGTCCTCGGGTGTCACCCCGCGGCGAGTTCCCAGGAGAACGGGCAGCGCAAGGTGATGTCCCGTCACCGCGTAAGTCGGCGCGACCGCGGGCGAATCCCTACGACGTAATTCCGGTTACCGAAGAGTTGCCCGCCATCCGGGGTGGCCGAAATCGAACGCGGAGCGGCAATACGGATCGCGGTCGCCCCCATGCCCCTGATCGCGAACACCGGGGAAACCTGCCGGGAGAGACTCTTCTCACGCGCTGCCGCTGAATCAAAGAGTTCACAAAATCGAGGGTTTTCCCTAGTGTTCCGCCGGTGCGCGCCCCCGCGGCGGGGTGCGGACCCTCTGCCCGGGCGCCGTCACGGGCGTAGATTCGTGGTATGGCGGATTTCGAGGCGGGTCGGGATTACGGGCGGCGTATCGCGAGGGCCGGACGGGCGGCCGCGAACGCCGGGCTCGACGGATTGATCGTGGCGCCGGGGCCGGATCTCACATGGCTGTGCGGGTACCGGCCGACAGAGACCGAGCGGTTGACGGCGCTGGTGCTGGTGCCGGGGGAGCGGCCGCGGTTGCTGGTACCGCTGCTGGAACAAGGGGATGCCCGTGCGGCCGCCGGGGCGGACGCGGTGGAGGTGACGGGATGGGCCGACGGCGGTGACCCCTGCGCGGAGTTGGCTCGTTGGCTCGATCCACGGGGCCGGTACGGGGTGTCGGACGCGATGTGGGCACTGCACCTCCTCGGGCTGCAACGCGCCCTACCGGACGCCCGGTACGGTGCGATGACCGAGGTACTGCCCATGTTGCGGGCCGTCAAGGACGCCCACGAAGTGGAGCGGCTGGCGGCGGCGGGCGCCGCGGCCGACGCGGTCTACGAGGAGATCAAGACGCTGCCGTTCGCCGGCCGACGGGAGAGCGAGGTGGCGGCGGACCTCGCACGGCTGCTGCTCGCCCAGGGGCACAGCCAGGTGGACTTCACGGTGGTCGGCTCGGGCCCCAACGGCGCCGATCCGCACCACGAGGCGGGGGAACGGGTCATCGAGGACGGTGACATGGTCGTCCTCGACTTCGGCGGGCTCAAGGACGGCTACGGGTCGGACACCACACGGACCGTGCACGTCGGGGAGCCGACCGCCGAGGAGCGCACGGTGCACGACGTCGTGCGGGAGGCGCAGCAGGCGGCGTTCGAGGCGGTGCGCCCCGGGGCGGCGTGCCAGGAGATCGACCGGGTGGCCCGGAGGGTGATCAAGGCGGCCGGGTACGGCGAGTACTTCATCCACCGCACCGGGCACGGCATCGGGGTCACCACACACGAACCGCCGTACATGGTCGAGGGCGAACATCTGCCGCTCGTACCGGGGATGTGCTTCTCGATCGAGCCGGGGATCTATCTCCCGGGACGGTTCGGGGTGCGGATCGAGGACATCGTGACCTGCACGGAGACGGGCGGCCGGCGGCTGAACGGGACGGATCGGAGGATGGCGGTGGTGCACTGAGGGGCGCCCACGGGAGAGCTGGTTAGGGTACCCTTACTTTCGCTCGTGTGGTGGTGTCCGTGCGACCGGAGGGGGCGTGGTGGTCCTCCCGGTGTGCGGAGCTGCCGGGCCCGGCGGTGGTACCGGCGTTTCTCCGCTGGGCTTGTCCGGACGCCCGCCGGTCCCCTCCCCGGAAGGACACCGTGAACGCTTCCGATGCCTCGCGCCCCGGTGACCTGGGCCCCCGGCGCCTTCTCCCGTCGGCGCGGCGGGACGTACCGGGCACGCGCCCCGACGGCGAAGGCCCTCCGGCCGTATCCACCGGGGGCGGTCACCCCATCGGCGTAGTGGCGGAACGGTTCGGCGTACCGGCCTCCACGCTGCGCTACTACGAGGCGCAGGGGCTGCTCGCGCCCAGCGGACGACGCGGCGGGAAGCGGCACTACGGGCAGCGCGAACTCCGCCGGCTCGCCCTCGTCCTGATGTACGCGCGGGCCGGGGTGCCGCTCGCCGCGATCCGCCGGTTCAGCGAGGAGGACACGTCCGCCGGCGCCTTCCGGAGCGCGCTCACCGCTCGTATCAGCGAGATCGACGACCTCATCGCCGCCCTCACCCGCGACCGCGCCGTCCTCGCACACCACCTCACCTGCGCCAACTCCCGCCCCATGCAGTGCGCGTGGCTCACGGCCGAACTCCAGTCACGCGTGGACGAGGCGCTCGCGCCGGCGGATTGACTTCAAGCCGGGTTGAAGTAGTGGGCTCGTAGGGACACCGCTTCCCGACGAAGGACGTCCCCGTGAAGCCACGCCACCACGCACCCCTGGCCGTCTCCTGCCTCGCCACCTTCCTGCTCCTCGCCTACGCCACGATCGTGACCGTGGCGATCCCCGCCGTCGCCACCGGACTGCACACCGGATTCGCCGCACTGCAATGGGTCGTCGACCTCTACACCCTCGCCCTCGCCGCACTGCTCGTCGCCGCCGGGGCGATCGGCGACGTCCTCGGGCGGCGCCGGGTCTTCGTCGCCGGCTTCGCCCTCTTCACCCCGGCGACCCTGGCCTGCGGACTCGCCCCCGGAGTGCGCGAACTCATCGTCTTCCGCGGGGCGCAGGGGGCCGGCGGAGCGGCCCTGTTCGCGACGACGCTGCCGCTGATCAAGGCGTCCTACAGCGGGCGCGAGCAGCACCGCGCCTTCGCGGTCTGGGGCGCGGTCGCGGGGCTCGCCGCCGCCGTCGGCAACGTCTGCGGGGGGCTGCTCGCCGAAGCGCTGGGCTGGCGCTCGATCTTCCTGCTCGCCGTGCCGCTCGGGCTGCTCGGCACCGTCCTCGCCGCCGTCCACCTGCCCTGCGACCCGGTACGCGGGGACCGGCGCGCGGACCTGCCCGGCTCGGCCGCGCTGAGCGCCGCCGTCGCCGCTCTCGTCATCGCCGCGCTCCTCCTCGGCGAACACGGCGCGGGAACCGGGCCGCTCGCCGCGCTCGCGCTCGCGGCGGCGGGAGGCGTCGCGTTCGTCCTACGGGAGCGCCGCGCCCCGTATCCGGTCATCGACCTCGTACTGTTCCGCCACCCCCGGTTCCTGGCCGTGCTCGCGGCGGCCTTCGGGTACTACTTCGCGGCGTTCGGCCCGCTGACCGTGCTCTCGTCCTGGCTCCAGGACGGCGCGGGCCTCACCGCCACCGGGACGGCACTGCTGCTCTCCGTCCAACCGGTGGTGTTCTTCGCCGTCTCCGCGTTCTGCGGCGCCGCCCTCCAGCGCGCGCCGCTGTGGATACCCCTGGGCGCGGGGACCGGCCTGTGCGCCGTGGGCTGTCTGGGTTTCACGCTGCTGCACGCGCACTACGGGCCGGCGGCCCTGGTGCCGTCGCTGGTGCTCACCGGCATCGGCGCGGGCATGGTCTCGCCCGTCCTCCCGGCCGCGGCCATGCGGGACGCGGACCCCGCCCAGGCCGGCGCGGCCTCCGCCGTGGCCAACACCGCCCGCCAGCTGGGCCTCGCACTCGGCGTGGCGGCGTGCGGCAGCGTGTTCATCGGGCTTCCCGCCTTGGACCGAGGCGCGTATACGACGGCCCTCGGTGGCGTGGGGGCTCTTGGCGGGGCTGTCGCGCTGGGAGGGGCGCTGCTTGTGGGGGTGCTGTTGCGGCGGGTGGGGGGCCGGTCCCGTGAGGTGTTGTGCGGGGAGGACGGGGAGCGCGGGGCGGGGTGTGGTGCGGGGGCTGGTTCGGCGGGCCGTACGGGGCCGGTGCGGAGTGAGGCGCGCTGAGTGCGTGCCGGGGGCTCTTGGGGGGTGACCTGGGCTCCTTGTGGCCTGGGCCCGGCTTCGTCCGTCGTGCCCCCGCTGTCCTCCGCCCGGCGTGCCGCGGCGGTCTCCCGGACCTCCCAGAGGTCGAATGTGGCAGGTCAGCGGCGTGGGACCGGGATTGTCAGTGGTGTGGTTCACGATGGGTGTGCGGGCGGCGAACGTGGAGCGGGCCGGACGGTGACGAGAGGCGGTGGGCGCATGGCGGCGCGGAACGGTGGGACGGTGCGGCGCGGTGGCGCGGCGGGACGTACGGGGACGGTGCGGCGGCCGGACGTACGGCTGCCGAAGCTGGTGCCGTACGACGGAGGGGCGCTGGAGGACGAAGGGGACTACGACGGACTGGAGTTCGCGGACGACGACTGGACGGAGCAGACCGCGCGGGGCGCCCGCTTCATGGACTGCGCGGTACGGCGCTGCACGGTCGACGGGACGGGGCTGAGCCGGGCGCGGATCATCGACAGCGTGCTGGACGGGGTACGCGGTGTCGGTACGGATCTGTCGCAGGCGTCGCTCCGCGATGTCGAGGTGACGGGCGCCCGCCTCGGCGGCACACAGCTGCACGGCGCGGTGCTGGAGCGGGTGGTGGTGCGCGGCGGGAAGATCGACTTCCCGAATCTCCGCGAGGCGAAGCTGCGGGACGTCGCCTTCGAAGGGTGCGTACTGGTCGAGGCGGACTTCTCGGGAGCGGCGCTGGAACGCGTCTCGTTCGACGAGTGCACCCTCGCGCGGGCCGACTTCACGGGTGTCCGCATGAAGGACGTCGATCTGCGCGGCACCGCCGCCCTGGACATCGCGCGGGGGATCGACAGCCTGGCGGGCGCGGTGATCAGCGCACCCCAACTCCTCGATCTGGCCCCGGCGTTCGCGGCCCAGCTGGGGGTGCGGGTGGAATGACGGGGACGGCGGCCGGGCGGCCGGTCAGACGCGGGGGAAGCGGGCCTGGAGGGTCCATATGGCGGGGTTGTCCGCCAGGCCGTCGTGCATGTCGGCGAGGTCCGCGATCAGATCGTGCAGGAAGTCGCGGGCCTCGCGGCGCAGGGCGGCGTGGTTGACGGTGAGCGGGGGCTCGTCCACCGGCATCCAGTCGGCCGCGATGTCGACCCAGCCGAAGCGCCGCTCGAACAGCATCCGGTCGGTGGACTCCGTGAAGTCCAGCTCCGCGTGCACCGGCGTGGCGGAACGGCTGCCGCGCGGGTCCCGGTCGAGCCGCTCCACGATGTCGCACAACGCCCAGGCGAAGTCGAGGACCGGCACCCACCCCCAGGAGGTCGCCACCTCGCGGTCCTCCTTCGTATCGGCGATGTACACATCACCGCAGAAGAGGTCATGCCGGAGAGTGCGCACGTCAGCCGTCCGGTAGTCCGTCTGCGGCGGGTCCGGGAAGCGGCGGGAGAGTGAGTAGCCGAGGTCGATCACACCCTCGATGGTGTCATGACGGGGGCGGTGCGGGGCGGGCGCGGGGTGGTGCCGGTGGGGGCTCCGGTGCGGGGTGGGATGTGCGAGGGGCACGGGTACACGGGGGAGGTGGTGCGGGGCGGGACGGGGGCGACGAGGGCCGGCGGCGGACGTGCCGCGCTGGGGGCGCTCAGGTGCTGGTGGGCGAGGCGGGCGTGAGTGTGCGCAGCACCGTTCGCTTCGGGCGTCCTGTGCGCCCTGGCCCGTACGTCGTCCCGTGGGCGTTCCGGGCGTACGACGTGCCGTGGGCGCGCGGTGGGGTGCCGTGCGCCCGGTGCCCGTGTCGTCCTCCGTGGGGCTACGGCAGGGTCAGTACGCGGGGGCCTTCGTTCGTGATGGCGACCGTGTGCTCGAAGTGGGCGGCGCGGCTACCGTCGACCGTCCGTAGGGTCCAGCCGTCGCCGGACTCGCGGTAGGCGTCCTTGCCGCCGGACAGGAACATCGGCTCGATGGCGATCACCAGGCCGTGGCGGAGGGGGAAGCCGCGACCGGGGCGCCCGTCATTGGGGACCGGCGGGTCCTCGTGCATGCTCCGGCCGATTCCGTGGCCGCCGAAGTCGGCCGGGATGCCGTAACCCGCCGCGCGTCCGACGCTGCCGATCGCATGGGCGATGTCCCCGATGCGCCCGCCGACCACGGCCGCCGCGATGCCCGCCTTCAGTGCCTCCCGGGTCGTGTCGATCAGGCGCTGGTCCTCGGCGCGCGGTGTGCCGACGGAGAACGTGACGGCCGCGTCGCCCGCCCACCCGTCGACGAGCGCGCCGCAGTCGACGCTGAGCAGGTCGCCGTCGCGCAACCGGTAGTCGTCCGGGACGCCGTGGACGATCGCGTCGTTGACGGACGTACAGAGGACGGCGGGGAACGGCGTGGGGGCGAACGACGGGCGGTACCCGAGGAAGGGCGAGCCGGCGTCCGCCTCGCGCAGCACCGCACGGGCGACCGTGTCGAGGTCCCGCAGCCGCACTCCGGGGGCGGCCGCGTCCTGGACGGCGGCCAGTATCTCCGCGACGACGCGTCCGGCCGCCCGCATCGCGTCCAGCGCCGCATCCGTCTTGATCTCGACCATGGTGTGCCCTTCTGCTCGGACCGCCCGCGCCGCAGCAGCACAGAGCGGTATTTATTTACCGGTATTTGTTTACCGGTATTAGTATCACGGGCATGGTGCGGACTCCACTGACCCCTTGGGAACGCGAACGCGGCGAACGGCTCGGCACGCTGCTGCGCGAGGCGCGCGGCGAACGGAGCATGGTCGAGATCGCGGCGGTGGCGGGACTCTCCGCCGAAACGCTGCGCAAGATCGAGACGGGCCGGGCCCCGACCCCGGCGTTCTTCACCATCGCCGCCCTGGCGACCGCCCTCGGCCTCTCCCTCGACGACATCGCGACGGCGGCCGCCCCGGCGGCAGCGCCGACCGCCGACGATCACGGGGTGCCGGTGACCGGCCGGCCATCGGGCGGCTCCCGCACTGCGGGCCGGGGGGCTGTGGCGGCGTAGTCGAGCGGCCGTGGTGGCGCGGAGAGGCCACGGCCTACGGTGCGGCGGGCTTCCGGAACGCCCGGCCCGGCGGGCGAAATGGTGGGGCGGGCCATGGGCGCCCGACAGGGGGCCGTCGATACGGCGTGACGGGTGCCGTCAGCGCGGCTCGCGGAAGGTATCGGTCCCGGAGGTCACCGGTCCCGGAGGCCGTATGGGTCCCAGGAGGTGTCGGTCCCGGGCGCGAGGTTCATCGGTGCGCGGTCGGGCGGGTCTCGTGGGTACGGGCCGGTGGGCCACGTTGGTGCGGACCGGCGGAGCTCATCGCTCTCGGCTCGCCCGCGGTCCGGTCCGGGGCGGCCGGTGCGGGAGGCGGGGGGCTCCGGGGCCGGGGGCGGACGCGCTCGCTCTATCGGACTCGCGTCGTCCCACCCGTTCGTCAGCGATACGGGCGAGGGGGCTTGGTCGACCGAGTCACCCCGGCCGTGCCGCTGGTTGATCCGTCAAGGGCCGTGTTGAGTCGTCCGGGCATCGCATGACGCGGGCATTCCCACGCTTCTCCGCCCCAGGTGCGGCGCGCCCCGCGTGGCGGCCCTTCGGGCACGGCGCTCCCCGCGTCGCCCCCACCCCGGGCACGGCACGCCCCACGCCCCGTCCAACCCCGGACCGGGGCGGCCCAGCCCCCGCCGGGCCGCCCCGTGTTGCTCAGACGTTGACGCCGAAGTCCTGGGCGATGCCGACGAGGCCCGAGGCGTAGCCCTGGCCGACGGCGCGGAACTTCCAGTCGGTGCCGTTGCGGTAGAGCTCGCCGAAGACCATGGCGGTCTCGGTGGCGGCGTCCTCGCTGAGGTCGTAGCGGGCGATCTCGGTGCCGCCGGCCTGGTTGATGATGCGGATGAAGGCGTTGCGCACCTGGCCGAAGTTCTGGCCGCGGTTCTCGGCGTCGTAGATGGAGACCGGGAAGACGATCTTGTTGATGTCGGCCGGGAGGGCGGCGAGGTTGACGTTGATCTGCTCGTCGTCGCCGTCGCCCTGGCCGGTGACGTTGTCACCGGTGTGGACGATGGACTGGTCCGGCGTCGCCTTGTTGTTGAAGAAGACGAAGTGCTGGTCCGAGAAGACCTTGCCGGCGGCGTCGACCGCGATGGCGCTGGCATCGAGGTCGAAGTCGGTGCCCGTGGTGGTGCGGACGTCCCAGCCGAGGCCGACCGTGACGGCGGTCAGGCCCGGTGCCTCCTTGGTGAGCGAGACGTTGCCGCCCTTGGACAGGCTTACAGGCATGGGAGAGTCCCTTTCCTCGTCGAAATGCCGGGCCCCGCGTCGCGAGCGGGACCACTGTCACCCACCCCAACGCCGTTTCGAGGGCCGGAGGTTCCGGCTCGCTTTACTTTCTTTGCACTTTTTCCGGCCATTGGGCGCGAGGGACGGAGGGTGTCCGTACGGTGCGCGGAACGGGGTGAAGGCGGAGGAAAGGTGCGGACGCGGTGCCGGTCGCGTGGGGCTGCCGGGAAAGGGCGTGTGGCGTGGGACGGGGCGTGACCGGACGGATGAGATGTGGCGTGGTGGGGAAATGCGGGTGACGGGGCGCTGGGGACGGGGGAACATGGACATATGTCCGGGCCCTACGTCATCCGTGGTTCGGTCGTCCTGCCCGAGGCCGAGTGCGTATGGCGTTTCTCGCGGTCCTCGGGGCCGGGCGGCCAGCACGTCAACACCAGCGACAGCCAGGTGGAGCTGCGCTTCGACCTCGTCCGCACCCAGGCGCTGCCCGAGGTGTGGAAGGAGCGCGCCCTGGAGCGGCTGGCGGGCCGGCTGACCGACGGTGTGCTGACGGTGCGCGCCTCGGAGCACCGCTCCCAATGGCGCAATCGCGAGACGGCCGCCCTCCGGCTCGCCGCACTGCTCGCACAGGCCACCGCACCCCCACCCAAGCGGCGCCGCCCCTCACGCATCCCACGGGGCGTCAACGAGCGGCGGCTGCGCGCGAAGAAGCAGCGCAGCGAGACGAAACGGGGCAGGTCGGGCCGCGACTGGGGCTGACCGGGCGGCTGTGGCGCCCGTGGCGCGGCTGTCGCGGACGCCCGGCCGACGGCATACGGGCCGCACACCCACGCCGTACGGGCCGCACCTCTACGCCGGCACAGGCCCCAAACGCCCGCACCCACCGACCCCGCCCCGGACAGGCCCCCGGAAAGCCCCCGCCCCTCCGGGCACTCGGAACGGCGGCCACCCCCGTAGGCCGCCGCCCGCCTCCCCGCCCGGAAACCCCACCCGTCCCCCCCCAGATGCCCGTCACCCCAGATGCCGGTACTTCCCCCGGAAGTACGCCAGCGGTCCCGCGTCCCCGTCCGAGGTGGACGCCATCAGGACGCGGCCGATGACGAGGGTGTGGTCGCCGGCCGTCACCCGCTGCTCGGTGCGGCACTGGAGGGTCGCGAGGGCGCCGTCGATCAGTGGCGCGCCGGCCGCCTCGCCCCGTACGTGGGGGGTCTCCTCGAAGAGGAGCCGATCGCTGATGCGGCCCCGCATCGCGAAACGCCCGGCGACATGCCGCTGGTTCTCGGCGAGGACCGAGACCGCCCACAGCGGCTGCTGCGCCAGCAGGTCGTCCATCCGGGAGTCGTTGCGAACGCTCACCATCACCAGCGGCGGGTCGAGCGAGATCGAGACGAACGCGGTGGCGGTCATGCCGACGTCCTCGCCGCGCGGTCCGCTGTCCGGATCGTGGGCGGTGATCAGCACCACGCCGGCGGCGAGCCGGGACAGTGCGGCGCGGAACTCGTCGTCGCTCACCCCACCAGGATGGGGGATCGTCCCCTGTCCGGGCACGGAGGCGAGAGTGACGGCGGAGGCGGTGGTGCCGGGGGCAGGGACGGCTGCGGGGATTTTCGTGAACACGCCATGAACGCTAACTTCGTTCGTCCGGGTGGTGCATCGGACCCCGGGACGAGCCGCGTCCTAGGTCTGGCGACGGAGGGTGCGGGCGGGTCGGATTTGCGTTCAGGAAGTGGAGAACGCCGTGGGTTGCGGTTCCCGTGAAGATCGGCAACTACACTTCACCATATGTGACTTGAGTCACAGCAGGCGGGAATTGTTGACCCTGTGTACCGAGTGGGCAGCTCACTGTGATTCAGTGGCCGTGGATATCGGACCACTGAAGAACCCTGGAGTTGCTGTCGAGGTCTCGGGGAGAGCGAGCGATGGAGACCGAGTCGGAGCCTTACGTCCGTCTTGCGACCCTGCGGCAGCTGCACCAGGTGGTCGCCGAGCTGAACACCGCACGCAGCCTGGCGGACATCCTGCAGGCCGTCGCCGACGGGGTGATCGCCGGGCTCGGCTACGGGCTGTCGGCGGTCAACCTCGTCCGGCCCGACGGTGACCTCGTCGTGGCCGCCGTCGCGGGCAGCGCGGGCGCCGAGGCGCTGATGGCGGGACGGGTCGGCTCCCGCGCCTCCTGGGAGCGCAGGCTGGCCATGGGCGAGCGCTGGGGCGAGCTGTGCTTCATCCCGTACAGCGAGGGCTGGGTGCTGGACGACGATGATGTCCCCCAGTGGCACACCGCCGGCCCCGAACCCCGGTACGCCGACGAGTGGCACCCGAGGGACCGCCTCTTCGCGCCGATGTACACGGCGGCCAACGGCGGCGGGGAACTCCTCGGCGTGATCTCCGTGGACCGGCCCCGCGACGGGCGGCGGCCCGGCGCCTGGGGGCAGGAGGCGCTCCAGATGTACGCCTTCCAGTCCGCCATCGCGATCAGCAACGCCCGGATGCGGTCGAACATGCAGCGGGCGCTGGTCCGCCTGGAGCGCGAGCAGCAGGCACTGCGTGCCAGCGAGGAGAGCTTCCGGCAGGCGTTCGAGTACGCGCCGAGCGGGATGGCCGTCGCCGAGCTGGGTGGCGACCAGCACGGCCGGCTGCTGCGCACCAACGACGCGCTCTGCCGCCTGCTGGGCCGCCCGGCCTCCTCGATGCGCCGCTACTCGTTCTCCGACCTCGTCCACCCCGAGGACATCGGCATCCTCCTGCGCACCACCGCCGAGGGCGGGCGCGCGGAGCTGCGGCTGGCCCGCAGGGACGGCTCGTACGTGTGGGTGTCGCTGCGCAACTCCGTCGTCGCCGACACCGCCGACGGACCGCGCTTCCTGCTCACCCACGTCGAGGACATCGAGGAACGCAAGCGCCACGAGCTGCAACTGGCCCACCGCGCCAGCCACGACTCGCTGACCGGCCTGCCCAACAGCGCCGAACTGCGGGCCCGGCTCGGCGCCCGGCTGTGCAACCGCCCGCCGGGCTCGGCGGCCGACGCGTACGCGGTCGGCGGGCACGGCTACGGGAGCGGCGGCCCCGCGCCGTTCGAGGCGGTCGAGGTGCCAGAGCGCCGGGCCGGCACCCCGTACGACCACCATGTGCACACCGTCGCGCCCACGGGCGGGCCGGCCGACGACGGGTCCAAGGGGCTCGCGGTGCTCTTCTGTGACCTCGACGGTTTCAAGTCGATCAACGACCGGTTCGGGCACCACACGGGCGACGCCGTGCTCATCGAGGTCGCCCGGCGGCTGACCAGCGGCGTCCGGGACGGTGACACGGTGGCCCGGCTCGGCGGCGACGAGTTCGTGGTGCTCGCCGACGGCCTCGGCACGGCCGACGCCCAGGACCTCGCCGTCCGGCTGCGCAACGCGATCGTCCCGCCGATCCGGGTGGACGGCCGCGCGGTGCGCGTCGGCGCCAGCTTCGGCATCAGCTGGGCGAGCTGCGGGATGACGGCCGAGGAGGTCCTCCAATCCGCCGACCAGCGGATGTATGTGGAGAAGCGGTCCCGTGCGAAGGGGGCGAACCGGCGGGTGGTGGGCTGACCCGGGCGGGGCCTACCGGGGCGGGGCGGGAGGTGAGCTGTGGGACATGTCGTACATGGCCCCATCCCTCCCGTCGCGCACCGAGCCGTTTCCGCCGGACGTTCACCGATCTGTAGCGATCTTGTGGCCTCCGCGGCGCCGTCCGGACGATTCCCGAAGAGGTAGGCTGCGCCGATGCGGCGCGGTGCCGCCGGAGCCCGAAAGAGACAGTGCGCGCGGCTGTCCGCGACCACGTACAGACGCGTTCAGATCGCTGGGGAGTGACACGGAATGACGGCCGGCAACAAGGGCGCGGACACGCCGGAGAACGACGACCCGTTCGGTTACCTCTACCGCTCGGAGGGCGGCGCCCCGGCCGACGGCGGGCAGCGGCAGCCGGGCGTCCCCCGGACGTCGTACAACCAGGTGCGCCCGGTCGGCCAGCGGCAGTACGGCCAGCAGCAGGCCCCGCAGCAGCCGTACGGCCAGCAGAACGCCCACTACGCGGCCCCCGAGACTTTGCCCGGGGGTGACCGCGCCCGCACCGCCGCGCCGCCCGCACAGGGCCGCGAGCCGCGCCGCAGCCGCAACGGTCTGCTCATCGGCGCGGTCGCCGTCGTCGTGGTGGTCTGCATAGCCATCGGCGCGGCGATGCTCACCAACGGCGACGACAAGAACGACAAGGCGGCCGGCCCGGAACCGACGCAGAGCGAGACGGAAGAGCCGGCCAAGGAGAAGCCGTCCTCGAAGCCGACCGAGAAGGCGGAGCTGCCCAAGGAGGACGCGGCGGCGCTGCGTCTGAGCCCGGAGGCGGTCACGGGCACCGAGGTGAGCGGGGCGAAGGCGTCCAACGGGGCGTATGTGTCGCTGAACAAGGTGGGGGCCTCGGTCACATGGACGGTGGACGTTCCCACCGCCGGCCCCTACACCGTCGTGGTCAGTTACGGCGTGCCGGGCAAGGACGCCAAGACCACGCTCACCGTCAACGGCGGCAAGACCGACAAGGTCAACATGTCGAACTTCTCCCAAGGGCCCGAGGGGGCCTGGGACAAGGGCTGGACCTACACCTTCCGGTACGTGACGCTCAACCAGGGGACCAACGCCATCGAGATCGCCTGTGCCGAAGGGGACCAGTGCGAGGTCAACCTCGACCAGCTCTCCCTTGAGGCCGGACACGTGGCGAAGCCCAAGCACCCCTGATCCGGCCGGCCGTCGTCAGGCCGTTTGCAACTCCGTCACCGTGACGCTCCGCAACAGCTCCTGATACGTCGTCGGGTCGAACTCCCCCGCCGTGGCCGCCCGTACGGTCGCGGCCGACAGGGCGGCCGCGCGGGTCAGCCGCTCCGGCCAGGGCAGGTTTTCGACGAGGCCCGAGAGGAGGGCGGCGACGGCGGAGTCGCCGGCGCCGGTGGGGTTGCCGGGGATGCGGCGGGGCGGGGTCGCCTGCCA
>NZ_JCANQV010000124.1:0-16747 GCF_059553635.1 Candidatus Streptomyces philanthi | reverse complement strand
ATGCCGTGCGGCCTGTGCTGACGTGGTCGGTCATGCTGTACCTCCGGGGCTCGCCGGCGCCGCGCAGGGTCGCCGTCGCACGTCCGGCCGACTTTGCGGCTCATCACATCTATGGCCCCACTGAAGGCGACCGGCGCCCGGCGCGCCGGGCCGACACGGCGGCCCGCCCCCGAAGGCCACCCGCCCGGCCCAACCGGCGTGTCCCGTATGGCACATGGGCGCCGCCGATCGGGGAGGCCGCGTTCCCCCGGGCGGTACGCGGCGCCCGCGCGCCCCGTACGAGGGGGCGCGCTTGCCGAAACGCACCGGCCGGACCGGCGAATCGCGACAGATCCCTTCCCAACCCCTACTGTGACGCGCGACACTCTCGGGCGCAGGAGATCGCCCGTCACTCCTTGGGAAATGAGGGCCCGTCATGTCCCTGCACGATGATCTGACAGCGGCCGAGCACGGCCTCGACGAACTGCGCCGCGCGCTGACCCGGGTGGAGCAGCACGCCGGCGGCGGGCTGGACGTACGACGGGTGCGCACCGACGCCGACCATCTGGGCGAGAGCCTGCGCCTGCTGGAGGAGGGGCTCGCCCTCTCGCCGGGCCGCGGCGAGAAGCGGGAGCAGCCCATGGTGCAGATCCCCGACACGCCGTACGACGCCTCGCTGTGGCGGGACGCCGAGGACGAGGGCCTCGGCTCCAAGGACCGGCACGCCCCTTGACCCGGGGGCCGCGCCCCGCCCAAGGGACGCGCCCCGCCCCAGCCCGACCCGACGGAACGCCCTTCACGGAGACCGACGTTGGCCACAGGCATCGAACCACCGCAATCGGGCGCGACCGGCGTGCACGACGCCTCGCGCGCCGCCATCCCCGCCCGCCATCTGCGGACCGACCGCTGGTGGCTGGCACCGGCGGGCACCGCAGCGGGACTGCTCGCGTTCGTCGTCTACTCGACGTGGCGGGCCTTCGCGAACGACGACTACTACCACGCGCCGTACGTCTCGCCGTTCTACTCGCCGTGTCTGGCGGAGAACTGCGTGCCGATGCACGGCGGGCCGAACTGGGGGCTGCTCGGGAGCTGGTGGGGCCTGTCCCCCGCCCTGCTGATCCTGATCTTCCCGCTCGGGTTCCGGCTGACCTGCTACTACTACCGCAAGGCGTACTACCGCGGCTTCTGGGCCTCCCCGCCCGCCTGCGCGGTCGCCGAGCCGCACACCCGGTACTCCGGCGAGACCCGCCTCCCGCTGATCCTCCAGAACGTCCACCGCTACTTCTTCTACTTCGCGGTGCTGGTCGCGGGCGTGCTGACGTACGACACGGTGCTGGCGTTCCGCGACGAGCACCACGCCTGGGGCCACATGGGCCTGGGCACCGTCGTCTTCCTCGTCAACATCGTGCTGATCTGGGCGTACACCCTCTCGTGCCATTCCTGCCGGCACATCGTGGGCGGACGGCTGCGGCACTTCTCGAAGCACCCGGTCCGCTACCGGCTGTGGGGCTGGGTCGGCAGGCTCAACGCGCGGCACATGCTGCTCGCCTGGTCCTCGCTGGTCAGCGTGGCGGCCGCGGACTTCTATGTCTTCCTGCTGTCCAGCGGGGCGATCACCGATCCGCGGTTCTTCTGACGGCGGCACGGTGACGGCCCCGGGCGACGGCCCCTACTGAGGAAAGGTGTGTGCCCAGCGATGGCGCATGTGGACCGGCAGGCGTGGGACGTGGTGGTGGTCGGGGCGGGCGGCGCCGGGCTGCGCGCCGCGATCGAGGCCCGCGAGGCGGGCATGCGGACCGCCGTGATCTGCAAGTCCCTGTTCGGCAAGGCCCATACGGTGATGGCCGAGGGCGGCATCGCGGCCAGCATGGGCAACGCCAACCCGCACGACAACTGGCAGGTGCACTTCCGCGACACCCTGCGCGGCGGCAAGTTCCTCAACCACTGGCGGATGGCGGAACTGCACGCCCGCGAGGCCCCGGACCGGGTGTGGGAGCTGGAGACCTGGGGCGCCCTCTTCGACCGCACCCCCGACGGCCGGATCTCGCAGCGCAACTTCGGCGGCCACGAGTACCCGCGGCTCGCGCACGTCGGCGACCGCACGGGCCTGGAGCTGATCCGCACCCTCCAGCAGAAGATCGTCTCGCTCCAGCAGGAGGACGAGCGGGAACTGGGCGCGTACGACGCCCGGTTGAAGGTCTTCCAGGAGTGCACCGTCACCCGGGTGCTCAAGGAGGGCGACCGGGTGGCGGGCACGTTCTGCTACGAGCGCGAGTCCGGCCGGTTCTTCGTGCTGGAGGCGCCCGCCGTGGTGCTGGCGACCGGCGGGATCGGCAAGTCCTTCAAGGTCACGTCGAACTCGTGGGAGTACACCGGGGACGGCCACGCGCTGGCGCTGCTCGCCGGGGCGCCGCTGATCAACATGGAGTTCGTGCAGTTCCACCCCACCGGCATGGTCTGGCCGCCGTCGGTCAAGGGCATCCTCGTCACCGAGTCGGTCCGCGGGGACGGCGGGGTGCTGCGCAACAGCCACGGCAGGCGCTTCATGTTCGACTACATCCCGGACGTCTTCAAGGAGAAGTACGCCGAGACCGAGGACGAGGGCGACCGCTGGTACGACGACCCCGACCACCACCGCCGCCCGCCCGAGCTGCTCCCCCGCGACGAGGTCGCCCGCGCCATCAACGCCGAGGTCAAGGCCGGTCGCGGCTCCCCGCACGGCGGAGTGTTCCTCGATGTGTCGACGCGGATGCCCGCCGAGGTCGTCAAGCGCCGGCTGCCGTCCATGCACCACCAGTTCAAGGAGCTGGCGGACGTGGACATCACCGCCGAGCCGATGGAGGTCGGCCCGACCTGCCACTACGTGATGGGCGGCGTCGAGGTGGACCCGGACACCGCGGCCGCGACCGGCGTCCCGGGCCTCTTCGCCGCCGGGGAGGTCGCCGGAGGGATGCACGGCTCCAACCGGCTGGGCGGCAACTCCCTCTCCGACCTGCTGGTCTTCGGCCGCCGGGCGGGCCTGTACGCCGCCGAGTACGCCGCGGCCGCCGGCACCCGGCCCGTACCGGAACCGGCCCAGGTCGACGCGGCGCGGGAGGAGGCGCTGCGGCCCTTCGGGGGCGCCCGGCGGGAGGCGGGCCCGGCGGAGAACCCGTACACCCTGCACCAGGAACTCCAGCAGTCGATGAACGACCTGGTCGGCATCATCCGCCGGGCGGACGAGATGGAGGCGGCCCTGGAACGGCTGGCCGGCCTGCGGGTACGGGCCGAGCGGGCCGGTGTGGAGGGCCACCGGCAGTACAACCCGGGCTGGCACCTCGCCCTCGACCTGCGCAACATGCTGCTGGTCAGCGAGTGCGTGGCCCGGTCCGCGCTGGAGCGCGAGGAGAGCCGCGGCGGGCACACCCGCGACGACCACCCGGAGATGGACCGCCGCTGGCGCAACGTCAATCTCGTCTGCGCGCTGGACGACACCGCGCCCGGGGCGGACCCGGCGCACGGGCGCATCCGGCTGAGCCACCGCAGGACGCCCCCGATCCGCCGCGATCTGCTGGAGCTTTTCGACAAGGACGAGCTGGCGAAGTACCTGACGGACGAGGAGCTGAACCGGTGAGCGGGCAGGAGACGGCACCGTCCGGTGCCTACACGGCGCACTTCCGGGTGTGGCGGGGCGACGGGACGGGCGGGGACCTGGAGGACTTCCGGGTCGAGGTGCACGAGGGCGAGGTGGTGCTGGACATCATCCACCGGTTGCAGGCGACCCAGGCGCCGGACCTGGCCGTGCGCTGGAACTGCAAGGCCGGCAAGTGCGGCTCGTGCAGCGCGGAGATCAACGGGCGGCCGCGGCTGATGTGCATGACGCGGATGTCGGTCTTCGGGCAGGACGAGACGATCACGGTGACCCCGATGCGGGCCTTCCCGGTCCTGCGCGACCTGGTCACCGATGTGTCGTTCAACTACGTCAAGGCGCGGGAGATCCCCGCGTTCGTCCCGCCCGAGGAGACGGCGCCGGGCGAGTACCGGATGCGGCAGGAGGACGTGAACCGCTCGCAGGAGTTCCGTAAGTGCATCGAGTGCTTCCTGTGCCAGAACACCTGCCATGTGGTGCGCGATCACGAGGAGAACAAGCGGGTCTTCGCCGGGCCGCGCTTCCTGATGCGGATCGCGGAACTGGACATGCACCCGCTGGACGCGGCCGCCGAGGCCGGCCTGGACCGCCGGCGCACCGCCCAGGACGCCCACGGCCTGGGCTACTGCAACATCACCAAGTGCTGCACCGAGGTCTGCCCCGAGAACATCAAGATCACCGACAACGCCCTGATCCCCCTCAAGGAACGCGTCGCCGACCGCAAGTACGACCCGCTGGTGTGGCTCGGCAACAAGATCCGCCGCCGCACGGGCTGACGTCCGCGGCCGGGCCCGGGCCGCACCCCGGGCCCGTGCCCCTGCTCAGAACATGTCCAGCAGCGCCTCGACCGGGTCCGGGGCCCCGGAGCCGCCGTCAGGGAGGTTCAATTCGAACCAGACGGTCTTGCCGCGCGGGGTGCGGCGGGTGCCCCAGCCGGTGCTGAGCAGGTCGACGAGCTGAAGGCCCCGGCCGCCCTCGTCGGTGTCCCGGGCCCGGCGGCGGCGCGGCTGCGCCAGATCCGCGTCCCACACCTCGCAGACCAGGGTCCGGTCGCGCAGCAGCCGCAGCCGTATCTCGCCGTGGCCGTGCCGCAGAGCGTTGGTGACCAGCTCGCTGACCAGCAGTTCCGTGGTGTCGACCAGGGCGTGCAGGCCCCAGTCGGTCAGCTGGCCGCGCGCCAGCTCCCGGGCGCGGGCGACCGAGCGGGCGTCGGGCGTCAGCCCCCAGTCCCCCACCGCCTCCTTGGGCAGCCCGTGCACCCGGGCCATCAGCAGTGCGATGTCGTCCTCGCCGTGCGAGGTGTCCAGGACGCCCAGGACATGGTCGCAGGCGTCCTCCAGCGGGCGGTCGGCGTCCGAGAGCGCGGTCCGGAACGCCTCCAGCCCCTCGTCGAGCGACTGGTCACGGGACTCCACCAGACCATCGGTGTAGAGGGCGAGCAGCGCGCCGTCCGGCAGCTCGACCTCCATCTCCTCGAACGGCTCACCGCCCACGCCCAGCGGCATCCCCGGCGGGAACTCCAGCAGCCGTCCCTCCTCGCCGTCCTCGACCAGGACCGGCGGCAGATGCCCGGCGTTGGCGAACGTACAGCGGCGGGTCACCGGGTCGTAGACGGCGTAGACGCAGGTGGCGAGGTAGATCTCGGAGAGGTCGGCGGCGCCCGGGGAGCGGCCGGCGGTGGCTCCCGCCCGGCCGCGCGAGGACCGCCCCCCGCCGTTGCCGCCCAGACCGCGGGCGATCTCGTCCAGCGCCGACAGCACCTCGGCGGGCTCCAGGTCCAGCAGCGCCAGCGTCCTTACGGCGCTGCGGAGTTCGCCCATCGCCACCGCGGCGCGCAGCCCGCGGCCCATCACGTCACCGACGACCAGCGCCGTACGGTGGCCGGGAAGCGGGATGACGTCGAACCAGTCGCCCCCGACCTCGGTGGCGGTGGTGCCGGGCAGATAGCGGCAGGCGATGTCGAGCCCGGCCGCCTCCGGGTCGCCCGGGGGGAGCAGGCTGCGCTGGAGGATCAGGGCCCGCTCGTGCTCGCGGCGGTAGAGGCGGGCGTTGTCGATGCAGACCGCGGCGCGGGCGGCCAGCTCGACGGCGAGGGCGGTGTCCCGTTCGCCGAACGGTTCGCTGCCCTTCGTCCGGGAGAACTGCACCAGGCCGACGACGGTGTCCCGGGCGACCATCGGCACGGCGAGCGTGGAGTGCACCACGACGCCCAGTTCGGGGCCGTCGTCGCCGCCCCGGCCGGGGAGGATCTGCGCCCGCGCGGTGCGCAGGGCGCCCGCGCAGGGCGAGTTGAAGGGGTAGCGGTGCACCGCGCCGACCGGGATGGCGCCGTCCGTGCCGTCGGCGACGCAGGAGGCCGGCGGGGGCAGCGGGGCGTCCGAGACGGCGCTGGCGAACGCGACCCGGCGCAGCTCGGCGCTGCCGTCGCTCATCCCGGGCGGGGCCTCGTCACCGGTCAGCAGCCCTTGGAAGAGGTCGACGGAGGCGAGGTCGCAGAACTGCGGGACGGCGACGTCGAGGAGGGTGCGGGCGGTGGTCTCCAGGTCGAGGGAGTTGCCTATCCGGGCGCCGGCCTCGTTGAGCAGCGCGAGATTGCGGCGGGCGTGGGCCGCCTCGCGCTCGGCGCGGCGGCGGCCGGTGACGTCGGTGGCGAGCGCGGCGACGCCGATGGGGCGGCCGCTGGCGCCGTGCAGCCGGTAGAGGGAGACCGACCAGCGGCGCCGCTCCTCCTCCCCGGGCACCACACCGATCAGCTGCATCTCGCTGACCGTCTCCCCCGTCTCCAGCACCCTGCGCAGCGCGGCGCTCATCCGCTCCGCCTCGGGCCGGGGCAGGAAGTCGTACGGGGTGCCGCCGCGGTACTTGCCCGCCGGGCCGCCGAAGACCGTGGCGAAACGTTCGTTGACGCGCAGCAGCCGCAGATCCGTACCGAAGAGGGTGAAACCGATCGGGGACTGACCGAAGACGGCCTGGGAGGCGGCGAGGTCGGTCTCGATGTCGCGCAGCGCCCGCACATCGACGACCAGGCAGAGCGCGGCGCGCTCCCCCTTCCCGGTCTCGGACGGCATCACGAAGATCTCCGCGAGCCGGTCGGCCTCGGCGGACGGCTCACGGCGGTAGGGCACCAGCCCGGTCCACTCGCGGCCGTCGAGGACGTCCGAGACCGTGCGGCGGCCGGTCTCGCGCAGCGCGCCGGGCACGAACGCCTCGACGGGGTCCTTGCCGAGCGCGTCCCGGGCGGGGATGCCGAGCAGGGCGGCGGCCCGCTCGCTCCAGCGGTCGATCCGGCCGTCGGGGCCGAGGGAGAAGGACGCGAGGCGGAGCGAGTCGTGGAGGGAGCCGGGGCGGCTGCTCTGCCAGACGGGCGGCGTCCGCGGGTCGCGGGCCCCGGCCGCCGCGCCGTCCCCGCGCTCCGCGTACCGGCCGCCGGCCTGGGCGGGCACCCTCTTGCCTGTCGTCTTCTCGCTCACGAGCCCCGTCCCCTCCAGCTCATCGTGCCCGGACCGGACGAACCGAGTAAACCAGCACTTCAGCCATCCGGAACACGGTCTTCACGATCACAGCACAGTCTCGATCGCGACCCGTCCGCGGCATGACGGTGGAAAGGCGACGAACGGGACTCCCCCGTCTCCTAACCCGCCGCGGGCAACTCGAACCACACGGTCTTGCCGCTCTTGCCGCGCCGGGTCCCCCACCGCCGGGAACTGCACGCGACGAGCTGGAGCCCGCGGCCCCCCTCGTCGTCGGGGGCGGCGGTGCGCTCCCGCGGCGGATCGGGCAGCGGGTCGGAGACCTCGACCAGCAGTCCGCCGCCGCTGAGCAGCGCCATACGGACGCCGATCGGACCGCTGGCATAGCGCAGGGAATTGGTGACCAGTTCGCTGACGAGGAGGACGGCGACATCGGCGACGGCGTCCAGACCCCACTCGGTGAGCGCGTCGCGGACGACGGCGCGGGCGGTGCGGACCGCGCCAGGTTCCGCGGGGAAGCTCCATTCGGCGGTCGGGGAACCGGAGGCCATTCCGCGGCGGCTGACGGCTTCGGGGGCTCCTGCCGCTGCGTTGTCGCTCACGCCGATCACTCCCCAGCCCGCTGCGGTCCTCGTCGGTTCATCTGCGATAAAGCAGTCCATTCACGACATACCCGATATCACGCCAGGAGTACCGTTTCTCCGGCGAGTGGACCGTATGCGGGGGGATGGGCGTCCAGCGGGGGCACTGCGTACGGGCCGGTGCGGGCGTCCACGCTTGTGTGCGGACGGACGCGGGGACGCGCCATCCGGGCGGAGAGGCAGGGGGCAGCTCTGCACGGCCCGGGGCATGCCGTATCCCCACAGATGGGGGACGCCGTACGGCGGCACATCGCCACCCCACCCCCGTACACCCCGAAGGCCCCACCCGTCCCGGGCTACCGCCGCGCCCGCTCCGCCGCGTCGGCACCGGCCGTCGGCGCGGACCCGGCCCGCAGCCGGCGCATCGCCTCGGCCACCGCGGGCCGGTCCTGGTCCAGCCAGTCGACGAGGTCCTCCTCGCCCGGCAGCAGCCAGCGCAGTGCGTCGTGGTCCTGGAGCGGGCGCGGCCGCCCGGACAGCAGCCGGACGGACCACACCCGCAGCACGTAACCGGGGCCCAGCGCCCACTCACCGGCGATCCGCTCCAGCGGCTGAGCCTCGACGCCCAGTTCCTCGCGCAGCTCCCGTACCAGGGCCCGCTCGGGCGTCTCGCCGTCCTCGACCTTGCCGCCGGGCAGTTCCCAGCGGCCGGCGAGCGCCGGTGGCGCGCTGCGCCGCGCGGCCAGCAGCCGTCCCCGGTCGAGCACCGCGCCGCCCACCACCACACGCACCGTCGTCATACGGGGCAGCCTACGGCGCGCCCCGGCGCCCGCAACCCGCTCACTCGGTCGTCCGCCCCACCCGTTCGACGACATAGAGCTGCCGGCGGCCGTGGGTGTCGAGGCGGCCGGCCACCTGCTCGGCCTCCGCGCGGGTGGCGTACCGGCCCACCCGGTAGCGGTTCCCTCCTTCGTCCTGACGGATGACGTGCCAGGGCAGCACGGCTCCACTGTCACTCATCGTGCCCCTCCGTACGCCGTGCAGCGCGTCGTCACGCGCCCCTTCTGTGCCGTTCCCGAAAACGCGGTCTGCATATGCCCGAGCCTACGCCCGACCTTCACTCACCGGATACGGAATGGCACAAAGAGACACGCGAACGGCCACCCGCGGGCCCCGGAGAACCGGGAGGTACGCCCGCGAGTGGCCGGTGCGACGAAGGGGATCAGGCGTCCACGGACGCCTTGCCCTCGGGGCGCTCCTTGCCCTCCGCCGCCAGCGTCTCGGCCTCGACCTGCTCCAGCGAGGGGTTGCGCCAGGAGCTGCGCACGCCCCAGAAGTAGAAGGCCAGACCGATCGCCGCGACCACGACGATGTCCACGCCCTCCGGCAGATAGCCCTTGCCGCCGAACTCCTTGCCACCGGCGTACGAGACACAGGCCATGACCAGCAGATACGCCACCATCCAGGCACCGGCCCTGAGGTGCGGCAGCAGCGCGGCCCACGGCTTGCGGCCCTGGCTGAGCGGCTTGCCGATCTCGTACCAGGCCCAGACGGGCAGACCGACCGCCATGATCAGGATGACCTTGCCGGTCAGCGGCCAGCGGCCCCAGTAGAGGACCAGCGAACCGAAGATCATCGCGATCGGCGCGACGACCGGCATCACCCGCAGCTTGACCGGACGCTTGAGGTCCGGCGCCAGCCGGCGCAGCGACATCACGGCGACCGGCCCGGTGATGTACGAGATGACCGTGGCGACCGAGACGATCTCGGCGAGCGAGCCCCAGCCGCGGAAGACCGCGAGGAAGAGGAAGGCGATCACCAGGTTGAGGACCAGTGCCGGGCGCGGCACACCGGTCTTCTTGTCGACGCGCCCGAAGATGCCGGGCAGGTGGCCGTTCTCCTGCACGCCGTGGATCATGCGCGAGGTGGTGGCGGCGTAGATCATTCCCGTACCGGACGGGGAGACGAACGCGTCCGCGTACAGCAGCAGCGCCAGCCAGTTCAGGCCCCAGGCGACGGCGAGGTCGGCGAGCGGGGAGTTGTAGCCGAGACCGGCCCAGCCGCCGGCCTCCGACAGCTTGCCGCCCGGGACCGCCATCAGGAAGGCGACCTGGAGCGCGACGTAGATGACCAGCGCGATGACGATCGAGCCGACGACTGCCTTGGGCAGCGAGCGGCCGGGGTTGCGGGCCTCGCCCGCGAGGTTCAGCGGGGACTGGAAGCCGTTGTAGGCCCAGACGATGCCGGAGACGGCGACGGCGGTGAAGACCGAGCTCCAGCCGTTGGGGGTGAAGCCACCGTGCGAGGAGATGTTGCTGGTGTCGAAGTGCGCCAGCATCAGCGCGCTCGCGGTCAGGATCGGCACGACGACCTTGAAGACCGTGATCGCGGTGTTCGTCTTGGCGAACAGGGTGATCGCGAACCAGTTCAGGAAGAAGTAGAAGACCAGCAGGACGCTGGCGAGGGCGACACCGGTGCCGGTCAGCTCCTTGCCGTTGTACAGGGCCTGGGCCCAGCCGAAGTCCCAGCTGCTCATGTACTGGACCGAGGCGGTGGCCTCGCCCGGGATGACCGAGACGATCGCGATCCAGTTGGCCCAGGCGGCCAGGTAGCCGGCGAGCGAGCCGTGCGAGTACTGGCCGTAGCGCACCATGCCGCCGGCCTTGGGGAACATCGAGCCCAGCTCGGTGTAGGTGAGGGCGATCGTGAGCGCGACGACCGCGCCGATGACCCACGCGAGGATCGCTGCGGGCCCGGCGATGGCGGCAGCCCGCTCGGCGCCGAAGAGCCAGCCGGAACCGATGATCGACCCGAGACCCGTGGCGGTCAGGGCGATGGTCCCGAGGGACCGACGGTAATGCGAGTGCGAGCCCTGCTCCGCACCCGGGGTCTTTGTCGTGCTCACGTGCGTTGGTCTCCTGGTCTTCCCCCGTGCCGTGCACAAACTTCGCCATCGTAAGAGCGAAACCGAAGATCGGAATCCCTCACCGGGTCAAAAGTCCCTCCCAGCTGAGGGTCTGTGAGGTTTCCAACACCGCGAGCGCGCACAGCATAAGCTCTTAAATGTGGACAAAAAGGGCGACTGTTCGACCGCCGTACGCCGCACTCACCCCCTCGCGGCGCCCCGCCAGGGCCCTTCTCCTCCTTCTCAGGGTCCGCTCCCTAGAGGAGGATGCGGCGTCCCGCCACACACTCTCCCCCTCACCCTCACCAAACCCCCTTATTTCACCGGCAGGTGGTACACCACCCGGTACCGGTCCGCCGGCGTGACCACGTCCGCCGTCTCGACCGGGCACCCGCCCGCGAAATACGTCCGGGAGATCACGAGCACCACCCGCCCCGGCACCCCGCCCAGCGCCGCCACCTCCTCCGCCATCGCCGGCCGAGCCCCGACCTCCTCCACGACGTTGTCCACCACGACATCGATCGCCGCCATCCGCTCGACCACCCCGCGCCCCGCCAGCGGCCCCTCCTCCGGCAGCATCACCGGCGTCCGCCCCGTCACCCCCAGCGGCTCCCAGGACGTCGACACCATCGACGGCTCCCCCTGCGAACGGAACAGATAGCGCGTCCGCATCACCCGGTCTCCCACCGCGATCCGCAGCCGCTTCGCCACCACCACCCCCGCGCCCTCCTGGCGGCTGCTGGACTCCCACGTACCCCGCACCCGCTCGTCCGCCTGCTCCTGCCGGAACGGCGTGCACCGCCCCGCCGTCCGGTGCCCGGCCCGCGCGATCCTGCGCGGCACCGGCCACTCCCGCACATACGTCCCGGACCCCGAACGCCCCTCGACCAGCCCCTCCGCCATCAACACCCGGCGCGCCTCCAACGCCACGGTGTCCGACACCCCGTACTGCTCACGAATCCGGGCCTGCGAGGGAAGACGGGTGTGCGGCGGCAACTCCCCTTCCACGATCTTCCGCCGCAGCTCACCGGCGACGCGGAGGTACGCGGGCTGTTCACCGAGCGACACACACCCTCCCCTCAACCTGACAATCAGCGACAGCCTCGCAACCCCACGTATCCACCGCAACCACTCCCCAAAGAATCACCCAATGTGATGACCCCTGGTCGCCGGTGGGGGACACCGGCGGGCGATGGGGGGATTCCGGCTGCCCCCTCCCTCACGCGGCCAGCGGGCGAAGGCGAAAACACGCTTCTTGGAGACTCAAGTCAGCACAGAATCAGCACCGGCCGCTGATCTCGGCCTTCAGGACGGCAGGAAGGGCGGTCACCCTGTTGGCGATCTCGTGGCCCGGGTCTCGTCGAGTCGCTACGGTTGAGCCATGACCGCACTGCCGGACTGGATGCGCCCGCCGCGCGCGGAAGGCTGGTTCGCGGAGGACCTGGACCGTCTCCCCGAGGCGCCACGCCACACCGAGCTGATCGACGGAGCCCTCGTCTTCATGCTGTCGCCCCAGCGGTCCTGGCACGGCCGCCTCGTCACTTCCCTCACCACCACGCTCATGGCGACCGCGCCCGCCGGTTTCGAGGTCGAGCGGGAAATGACGATCCGCCTCGACGAGCGCAACCGGCCGGAGCCGGATCTGCTCGTGACGACCGCCCCCTACGATCCGGACCGCACGTGGTATGCGCCGGAAGAAGTCCAGCTCGTCATCGAGGTCGTCTCGCCAGAGTCCGCCCATCGTGACCGCACAGTGAAGCTGCACAAGTACGCGGACGCCAAGATCCCGCACTATTGGTGCGTCGAGGAAGAGGGCGGCACCACCGTCGTCCACGTCTACGAACTCGACGAGCCGACCGGCGTCTACGCGCCCGCCGGCATCTTCCGGGGCACCCTGAAGCGGCCTTTGCCTTTCGAGATCAGCCTGGATCTCGAAAGGCTCACCCCGCCGCGGAGCACATAGGAGTCAGCACCAAGTCCGCACAGGAACACAGAAGGGGCCGGGCTCGCCAGAGCCCGGCCCCTTCTGACCTGCGCGCCTGACAAATCATCTAGTGCTGTGACCGTATAGGTTCGCCGGGTTGGTGGTCGTGGCGGTTGGATGTGCGGTGACGTCCGATCCGACCGCTGGAGGCGCGGTGGCCGAGCCTGTCCGTGTGCGCAGACTGACCGACCAGGAGGGGCGGAAGCTGCAGCAGATTGTGCGCCGGGGCAGCACCAACTCGGTGCGCTACCGGCGGGCGATAATGCTGCTGGCGTCGGCTGGCGGGAACCGGGTGCCGGTGATTGCCCAGCTGGTGCAGGCCGACGAGGACACCGTGCGCGACGTGATCCACCGGTTCAACGAGATCGGCCTGGCTTGCCTGGACCCTCAGTGGGCGGGAGGCCGTCCCCGCCGACTCAGCCCTGACGACGAGGACTTCGTCATCCGGACGGCCATCACCCGCCCCACCAAGCTCGGTCAGCCCTTCACCCGCTGGTCCCTGCGCAAGCTGGTCGCCTACCTGCGGAAAGTCCACGGCCGGGTCATCCAGATCGGCCGCGAGGCATTACGCTGCCTGCTCGCCCGCCGCGGTGTCACCTTCCAGCACACCAAGACGTGGAAGGAATCCCCCGACCCCGAGCGAGAGGCGAAGCTGGACCGGATCGAGGAGGTCCTGGACCGCTTCCCGGACCGGGTCTTCGCCTTCGACGAGTTCGGCCCGCTCGGGGTCCGGCCCACCCCGGGCTCGGGCTGGGCCGCCCAGAAGCGCCCCGACCGGCTGCCCGCCACATATCACCGCACCCACGGCGTGCGCTACTTCCATGGCTGCTACTCGGTCGGCGACGACACTCTGTGGGGCGTCAACCGCCGCAAGAAGGGTGCCGCCAACACGCTGGCCGCCCTGAAATCGATCCGTGCCGCCCGGCCCGACGGCGCCCCGATCTACGTGATCATGGACAACCTGTCCGCCCACAAGGGCGCCGGCATCCGCCGCTGGGCCACGAAGAACAAGGTCGAGTTGTGCTTCACCCCGACCTACGCCTCCTGGGCCAACCCGATCGAGGCGCACTTCGGACCCTTGAGGCAGTTCACCATCGCCAACTCCAACCACCCCAACCACACTGTGCAGACCCGGGCCCTGCATGCCTACCTGCGGTGGCGCAACGCCAACGCCCGCCACCGCGACGTCTTGGCCGCCGAACGCAAAGAACGCGCCCGCATCCGCAGCGAGAAAGGCATCCACTGGGGCGGACGCCCCCTCAAAACCGCAGCTTGATCCAACCCGGCGAACCTGTCAGCCACAGCACCAGGGGGCGTCGCGAGCACGATTGAACGAAACGTTTAAAACAATCTGTTGACAACAGTTCGGGAACTGCCTCATCCTCTTCTCATGTCGTCAAGTCCTGAACAGCACGCCGACCCGTTCACGCCTCCACAGCCGGAACAGGCGCGAGCACACCGCGTCTACGCGTCCCTGTTTCGCATCGCCGAGCGACACGCGACCACCGACGAGCAACGCCACCGACAGGTTCATCCCTCGGTCATCGGGCCGCACGAAGCCGTCAGGCTCGTGTCGTTCCTACTCAGTGGGGCCGCACAGCTCGACGACGGTGAGCCGGAGGTGGACCACGCCGACATCACCGCCGCGCTGAGCCTCGTCCCACTGGTTCGCGGGGAGATGGACGAACTGGAAACCGGACTCCTCCAGATGGCACGTGGACGCGGCATGACTTGGCAAGAGATCGCCTTCGGCCTCGGGCTTGGCACTCCGCAAGCAGCCAGACAGCGATACGAACGACTGGCCAGCCGCGGCGCACCCGACGCGGAAGGCCCGGAATAGGAAGAGTTCGCCCCGGATTGCGCGCCAGCTAGGGGCCGGGCTCTGGAGCTGCGGTGCCCGAGTGCGTACCGACGCTCCACGCACTGGAAGCAATCTCCAGAGCGCTCGATCAACAACGACCAACACGGCGAACCTATGCGGTCACAGCACTAGCGCAAAGCCATCGCAAGATCACACGTTGAAGCGGAACGTCGAGCACAAAGCTATGACCTGCGAAAAAGCGGCTGTGGAAGTGGTCGCCCAGCACCGATCCAGCACCGTGTGGATTCATCCAGCACATCCAGCACGCGCGTCCACCGCGAGGGCAGACCGCCCGGCCACCCGCATTGTGTACACATGGCACACTCGGTACGCTTGGGTGCATGACTCAGCCCCTGCCCATAGAGTCCATCCGCGATGTGCGCGCCCATCTGGCGGAGGTCGTGGAGCGCGCGGACCGCGACGACGTGCCCACGGTGATCACGCGCCGGGGCAAGCAAGTCGCCGCCGTCGTCTCCATCGAAGTCCTGCGCAAGTACCAGGAGTGGGAAGAGCGCGAGATCAACCGGATCATCGACGAACGCATGGCCAACCCGGCACCCGGCATCCCGATCGAGGACATCATGAGGGAGACGCTGGCGCGCAGTGAGTGAGTACCGCACCGTCTTCCGACCCGAGGCCCAGGCCGAGCTCCGCAAGGTCCCGCGAGACATGGCCCTCCGCATCCTGGCCAAGCTGACCGAGCTGGAGAGCGACCCGATGGGGTTCAACACCACAGCCCTCGTCTCCCAGCCCGACCGCCGCCGCCTACGGGTGGGCGACTACCGCGTGATCTACACGATCGACAATGGCGAGCTGGTGGTGTGGGTGGTACACGTCGGGCATCGCTCCACCGTCTACGACACCCGAACGTTCCTGACGTCAGGTCAGAATATCCAGCACCGATCCAGCACGGGATCGACGAAGGGGCCGGGCTCTCGCGAGTCCGGCCCCTTCTGACCTGCATGTTTGCCGCGTTGAGCAACGTGGTGTTATTTCATCCGCTCACACGTTGAAGCGGAACTCCACCACATCCCCGTCCTGCATCACATACTCCTTGCCCTCCATACGGGCTTTCCCGGCGGCGCGGGCGTCAGCAGTGGAGCCGGCGTTGACGAGGTCGTCGAAGGAGATGACCTCGGCCTTGATGAAGCCTTTTTGGAAGTCGGTGTGGATGACGCCGGCGGCTTCGGGGGCGGTGGCGCCCTGCTTGATGGTCCAGGCGCGGGCTTCCTTGGGGCCGGCGGTCAGGTAGGTCTGGAGGCCCAGGGTGGCGAAGCCGACGCGGGCGAGGGTGGCCAGGCCGGGCTCCTCCTGGCCGACGGACTGGAGGAGTTCGAGGGCCTCCTCGTCGTCGAGCTCGGCGAGGTCGGCCTCCAGCTTGGCGTTGAGGAAGATCGCTTCGGCGGGGGCGACCAGGGCGCGCTGCTCGTTCTTGAAGTCCTCGTCGGTCAGCTCGTCCTCGTCGACGTTGAAGACGTAGAGGAACGGCTTGGTGGTGAGGAGGTGGAGGTCGTGCAGCAGTTCGGTCTTCTCCGTGCCCTGGACGAAGCCGGCGGCGAAGAGGGTGCGGCCCTCCTCCAGGATGGCCTTCACCTCCTCGACGGCCTTGACCTTCGGGGCGACGTCCTTCTTGATCCGCGACTCCTTCTGGAGGCGCGGCAGCACCTTCTCGATGGTCTGGAGGTCGGCGAGGATCAGCTCGGTGTTGATGGTCTCGATGTCGTCCTTGGGCGAGACCTTGCCGTCGACGTGGACGACGTTCTCGTCCTTGAAGGCGCGGATGACCTGGCAGATCGCGTCGGACTCGCGGATGTTCGCGAGGAACTTGTTGCCCAGGCCCTCGCCCTCGGAGGCGCCGCGGACGATGCCGGCGATGTCGACGAAGTCGACGGTGGCCGGGAGGATCCGCTGCGAGCCGAAGATCTCGGCGAGCTTGGTCAGGCGCGTGTCGGGGACACCGACGACGCCGACGTTGGGCTCGATGGTGGCGAACGGGTAGTTGGCCGCCAGCACGTCGTTCTTGGTCAGGGCGTTGAACAGGGTCGACTTGCCGACATTCGGCAGACCGACGATTCCGATCGTGAGCGACACGGTGGCGACTTCCCGGAGACGAGGTGACGAGGGGCGGGCACGGCTCCCGTAGGGGCCGATCCACCAGTCTACGGGGCGGCCGGGGACACCCTTCCGGGGCCGCGCCCGGTCCGCCGCGCGGGCGTGCGCCGGGGGTGTGCTCCATGAAGCTCGGGGAAAGGGCGTGTCCTGCTGCCTGTTAATACCACTTTGCGGCCTACCGTTGGCGAGTGGAGCAACACGAAGCGCGCACGCCGCAGCACAGCCCG
>NZ_JCANQV010000123.1:0-16749 GCF_059553635.1 Candidatus Streptomyces philanthi | reverse complement strand
GACGGCCGTGACCAAGCCGCGCCGCCGTACCCGGACCGCACGCCCCGTGACCACCGACGAGGCACCCGCGACGACCGTCACCACGGACGAGGCGGCCCCGGCGGAGGACGCGCCGGCGAAGCCGAAGCGGACGCGGAAGCGGGCCGCGGCGAAGACCGTCGCCGCGGAGGCCGAGGCGGCTCCGGCCGCCGAGGTCGGGAGCGCTCCGGCGGACGAGGCGCCGGCGAAGCCCAAGCGGACGCGTAAGCGCGCCGCCGCGAAGACCGCCGAGACCGAGGCGGCTCCGGCCGCCGAGGTCGGGAGCGCCCCGGCGGACGAGGCACCCGCCAAGCCCAAGCGGACCCGCAAGCGCGCCGCCGCCAGGACGACCGCCGACGAGGCCGAGGCGGCAGCGCCCGCCGACGCCGAGGCCGTCAAGCCGAAGCGGACGCGGAAGACCGCAGCCAAGAAGACGGACGCCGATGCCGCGCCCGCCAAGCCGCGGCGCACGCGGAAGGCCGCGGCCGAGCCGGTCGAGGTCACCGCGGAGAGCTGATCCCTCCGCACGACGGCCCGGTCCCCGCACGGGGGCCGGGCCGTCGGCGTTCCCGGGACCGCCGTGCGGACAGGCCCGGAGGCGGACGGGACGCCGGAGACCGGCCGGAGGCCGCCCCGCTCCCCCGGAGGCCGCCCCCCATGGGCCGTACGCCTGACGCCCGTCCGCCCCGTACCCGGCGCCAGGGTGGATTGCCGGGTTCCGTGGTGGGTGGGCGGCGCCAAAGGGGCGGGGGCCGGATAGCCTCGGGGCATGAGCAGGCCGCCGACCCTCACCTTGCCCCCGTGTGCCCGTGCCCGCCGGCTGGAGACCGCGCGGGGGGCGTTCGCCGTGCACGACGCCCTCCCGGAGGGGCCGGTGGCGGGGACGGCGCTGCTGGTGCCCGGGTTCACCGGGAGCAAGGAGGACTTCATCGCGCTGCTCGGGCCGCTGGCCGCGGCCGGGTTCCGGGTGGTGGCGGTGGACGGCCGGGGGCAGTACGAGACGGCGGGGCCGCGGGACGTCTCCGCGTACGTCCAGGAGGAGCTGGCGCTCGACGTGCTGGCGCAGGCGCGGGTGCTGGGCGAGAACGGCGGTGGGCCGGTCCATCTGCTCGGGCATTCGCTGGGCGCGCTGCTCGGGCGGGCCGCGGTGCTCCGGGACGCGGCGCCGTTCCGTTCGTTCACGGTGGTCAGTTCGGGGCCGGCGGCGATCACGGAGGCCCAGCAGACCCGGTTGCGGATGCTGATCGACGCGCTCGGGACGCTGGAGATGGAGGCGGTCTGGCAGGCGATGCGCGCGCTGGACCCGCCGGAGCAGGCGGGCGCGGCGACGCCCGGGGAGATCGTCGAGTTCCTGCACCGCCGCTGGCTGAGCACCGTTCCCGAGCAGTTGATCGGGACGGGGCGGCAGATGATCGAGGAGCCGGACCGGGTCGCGGAGCTGGCCTCGGTGGCGCTGCCCAAGCATGTGGTGTCGGGCGGGGAGGACTACGCCTGGCCGGTGCCGCTGATCGACGACATGGCGCGGCGGCTCGGCGCGCCGCGCACCGTCATCGACGGCGCGGCCCACTCACCGAACGCGGAGCGGCCCGAGCAGACCGCCGCCGCCCTGGCCGCCTTCTGGACGCGGGTGTCCTGAGCCCCGGGCCTTCCCCAGGGCATGTCGGACACGGCCTAGCACTGCCCCTGGACGTGCTCCCAGAAGCCGTCGCGCAGCGTGCGGCGCAGGTCGGAGTGGGCGCGCAGGGAGAGGTGCAGGAGCGCTTCGGCGGAGGTCAGGAGTTCCTGGTCGACGGGGCCGGGGAGGTAGGGGCGGCCGGGCAGGAGGTCGGCGGCCCAGGTGCGGCCGCGTTCGGAGAGCCACTGGGCGGCGATGCGGGCGCCGACGAAGCGGACGGCGTCGTGGGAGGGGACGGGGGCGCCGTCCTGGGTGGTCTCGTTCTCCTGGGTGGTACGGCGGGTGACGTAGGGGCGGAAGAAGTCGTGGTCGAGGACGCGCTGGCTGTCGACCTCCCACAGCAGGGGGTCGGCCTGGTTGCGGCCGCCGGCGGCGTCGATGCCCCACAGGTGGACGCGGGCGCCATAGCCCTGCGCGGCCTCGACGGCGGAGACCAGGTCCTCGTCGCCGCCGATGAGGACGGCGTCGCTGATGGCGCGGTGGCGGGCGAGGGACTCCAGGTCGGAGCGGATGAGGGAGTCGACGCCCTTCTGCTGGTTGTCGGCGTTGAGGTTGCCGAGGCGGACCTTGACGTCGGGCAGTTCGGCGATGCGCTGCTGCTCGGCGGTGTGGATGCGGCGGCGGGCGCCGTCGTACCAGTAGACGCGCAGGAGGCGGCTGTCGGGGAATATCGTGCGGGCCTTGTCGATGAACGCCTCAAGGAGCCCTTCGGCGTCCAGGACGCAGGCTCTGCGGTCCTCCGCGCCGACGACGAGCCGTCCGGCCGCCGCGTAGACGTAGCCGGCGTCGACGAAGATCGCGTGGGTGGACGGGGTGGTGGCGACCTCGGCGAGGACACGGGCGAGCAACTCGTTGGTGCGCTCCATGCCGGCGGCGAGGGCGGCGAGATCGGATGAGCCTGTCGGCCGGGGGTCGTTCATACCGGGGTCCATTGTCCTGGCGGCCGCTTCCGGGGCACAACCTGCCCCCTGTGCCCCGGTGTGCTTAAGTCGTCGAAAAATTTCCTTAGTGTAGGGAATGATTGCACCCTGCCAAGACGTTGTCCCAGGTGGGACGCCGGCAGCGACGCCGGGCCGCTCCCCGCTCATTTCGTTCTCCACAGGAGGATCCGACGAAGGGAGAAGCCGTATGCGCTTCGAGATCATGCGCCTTGACGATGTCGACGGCACCGCCGTGGACAGCACCGTCGTGGACGCCGCCTCCGTCAACCGGATAGTGCAGCAGGCCGCCGCGACCGGCCAGCGTGTCTACATCCGCCCGGCCGACACCGCCGCCCGTTAACACCGAAGCCGCTGCCCGTACGCCCAGGGCGGCACGCTCCGAGCGCCCCCGTACGACGCCGTCACCGCGGCGTACGGGGGCGCTCGGCCGTCCGGCGGGGCTCAGACGCCCTGGACGACCTGGGTGATGCCGTTGATGATCTGCTGTACGGCGAGGGCGGCGAGCATCATGCCCGCGAGGCGGGTCACCAGCACCACACCGCCGTCCTTGATCAACCGGATGATCACCAGCGAGAAGCGCATCGCCAGATAGAGCACCACATGGATCGCGACGATCGCGGCCCACACCGAGACCTGGCCGGCGAGGCCCTGCGCGTGCTGGACGGCGAGGATCACCGACACGATCGCGCCGGGCCCGGCGAGCAGTGGCATGCCGAGCGGCACCAGCGCCACATTGACGTCCTTGGTCTGGGTCGGCTCCTCCGACTTGCCGGTGAGCAGGTTCAGCGCGACGAGCAGCAGCAGAAGGCCGCCCGCGATCATCAGTGCGGGGGTGGAGATGTGCAGCCGCCCGAGGATCTGCTCCCCGAAGAGGCCGAACACGGCGATGACGCAGAACGCGACGGTGGCGGCCTGCCATGCCATCCGCCGCTGGACCTTGGCGGCGCGGCCGGAGGTCAGGGCGAGGAAGATCGGGGTGATCCCCGGCGGGTCCATGATCACAAATAGCGTGACAAAGAGGGTGCTGAAGACTGCGAGGTCGAACACGGTGAAGCTGCCTTGCGGTGGTGGTACGGAGGGTGGGCCCCGCCCGCCGCGACGATGCGGAGGGCGTGCGGCCACCCGGGAGGGGGACGCGGCCGGAAAGAGGGCGGGGAAGGACGCGCACCGGCGGCGGGGGACGCGTGGCGTCCCGGCCGGGCGGTGCCGTGAAGGCGGTGCGGGGTCAGCCGCCCGCGCCGGGGACGGGGAAGGCGCCGGTGGCCCGGCGCACGATCTCGCCGTAGATCTCGGGGTCGGTGGTGTACTCGCCGAGGCGGCAGGTCTTGCGGCTGCCGTGGTAGTCGCTGGACCCGGTGGCCAGCAGGCCGAGGTCGGCGGCGAGCCCGCGCAGCCGGGCGCGGGTGGCGTCGTCGTGGTCCATGTGGTCGACCTCGATGCCGTCGAGGCCGGCGGCGGCCAGGTCGGCGACGGCGCTCTCGGGGACGCAGACGCCGCGCTTGACGGCCAGGGGGTGCGCGAAGACGGTGACACCGCCCGCGTCCTTGATCATCCGGATGGCGTCGAACGGGTCCAGCTCGTGCTTCTCGACGTAGGCGCGGCCGTCGTTGCCGAGCCAGTCGGAGGTGAAGGCGTCCGAGACCGTGGCGACGACGCCGAGTTCGACCAGGGCGCTGGCGAGGTGGGGGCGGCCGACGGCGCCGTCCCCGGCGATCCGCGCCACCCGCTCCCAGGTGAGGGGCACGCCCAGCGCGCGGAGCTTGTCGACCATGGCGCGCGCCCGGGGGACCCGGTCGTCGCGGACCAGTTCGCGCTCGCGGGCGAGGCGGGGCTCGGTGGGGTCGTAGAGGTAGCCGAGGAGGTGGAGGCTGACGCCGTCGAGGCGGCAGGAGAACTCGGTGCCGGTGACCAGGGTCAGTCCGGCGGGCAGCGCGGCGCGGGCCTCGGCGTGGCCGCCGACGGTGTCGTGGTCGGTGAGTGCGACGACGTCGAGGCCGGCGGCAGCGGCGTTGCGCACCAGTTCGGCGGGGGTGTCCGTGCCGTCCGAAGCGGTGGAGTGGGTGTGCAGGTCGATGCGCACGACACGGACTCCAGACTGCGGGGCGGGACGGGGACGCCGGGCGGGCGTCCGGCCCGGAGGGTTCCGGCGGCGCCACGCGGGGCTCCCTGAAGGATACCGGCCGCGGCGGGATGCCCGGGGCGTCCCGGTTCAGAGCAGGATGCGCGGGGACAGCGCCCCGCAGGGCAGCAGGTCCACCTCGGCACCGGCCTCGCGCAGGTCGGTGAGCACCAGGTCGTCGTACATGAGCATGCCGGTGCGCTCGGGCCAGACGACGGCCCACAGCCACAGGCCGCGGGCCTCGCCGGCGAAGACCGCGCGGTCCCCGGGGGCGCCCTCGACGTGCCAGAGGGGGGTGGGGCGGCCGGCGGCGAGCACCTTGGCGTGGGGGGCGGTGTCGACCCGCATGCCGGGGCCGGGGTCGGGGCCGTCGAGGCCGGCGAAGCGGGCGCCGAGGCCCACGCCCAGTTCCTCGGCGACCAGGACCAGTTCGCCGGGGCCGCCGAGGGGGCCCGGTCCGGAGCAGGCCACGGCGGTCGCGCGGCCTCCGCTGCGGTCGTCGCCCGCGAAGACCACGCCGGTGAACAGCCAGCCGACGGGCAGCGGCCAGGGCATCCATACGGGCACCTGCGCGCGGTGCACGACGACGCCGAGCGCCTCGACGCTCGGCGGGACCACCGGCTGGAGCGGGTACACGGTGCCGTGCACGGCGCACTGCCAGGTGTCGTGGAAGAGACCGGGCGCGCGCACCCGGCCACCGCACTTCGGGCAACTGGGTTCGCCCCTCATAAAGTCCAACGGTCCTACTGGCGCCCCGTCACGTCAAGGACGATCACCCGTCCGGCACTCCGATCCAGCCACCAGTAGGGCGAATTCCAGCCATTCATACGCAGCACCCTCACCGCAGCCGGTAGTTGTAATTTGCACTCTTTAGCGTAACTAACTTAATGTGTGTATAGATCAACCATCTCCGGGTGCCCCGCCCCGGACGACAGGAGGGAACCGCGGCATGCACAGCAGCGGAAGCGGCCCGGCCGCCGACGACGATCCGTTCGACGAGGGCGGCGGCAGCCTGCTGCGCCAGCCGAAGGCGGTCTGGGCCACCGCCGGCGCCTCCGTCGTGGCCTTCATGGGCATCGGCCTCGTCGACCCGATCCTGCCGTCGATCGCGCGGGGCCTGCACGCCACCAACAGCCAGGTCTCCCTCCTGTTCACCTCCTACTTCCTGATCACCGCGTTCGCGATGCTGGTCACCGGCTTCGTCTCCAGCCGCATCGGCGGCCGCAAGACCCTGCTCGCCGGCCTCGCGCTGGTGGTGGTCTTCGCCGCCCTCTCCGGCATGTCCGGCTCCGTCGGCCAGCTGGTCGGCTTCCGGGCCGGCTGGGGCCTGGGCAACGCGCTGTTCGTCTCCACGTCCCTGGCGGTGATCGTCGGCGCCGCGGCGGGCGGCAGCGCGGCGGCGATCCTGCTCTACGAGTCCGCCCTCGGCCTGGGCATGGCCTGCGGCCCGCTGCTCGGCGCGGTCCTCGGCGACATGAAGTGGCGCTACCCCTTCTTCGGCACCGCCGTCCTCATGGCCGTCGGCTTCCTCGCCATCACCGCGTTCCTCAAGGAACAGCCCCGGCCCGCCCGCAAGACCTCACTGCTCGACCCGGTCAGGGCCCTCGGGCACGGCGGGCTGGCCTCCGCCGCCGTCTCCGCGTTCTTCTACAACTACGCGTTCTTCACGGTGCTGGCCTTCACCCCGTTCGTGCTGGACATGACGCCCTACCGGTCCGGCGGTGTCTTCTTCGCCTGGGGTGTGCTGCTCGCCGTCTTCTCGGTGATCGTGGCGCCGCGCCTCCAGCGCCGCTTCGGCTCGCTCCAGGTCCTCGGCGGCTCCCTGGTGCTGCTCGCCGCCGACCTGGTGGTCCTGGGCTACGGCGACCACACCACCGCCGTCGTCTGCACCATCGTCTCGGGCGCCTTCATCGGCCTCAACAACACCGTCTTCACCGAACTCGCCCTCGGCGTCTCGGACGCCCCGCGGCCGGTGGCCAGCGCCGGCTACAACTTCGTCCGCTGGTTCGCCGCGGCCGCCGCGCCGTTCCTCGCCCCGAAGATCGCGGAGTGGACCGACCACCGCGTCCCGTTCGTCGTCGCGGCCCTGGCCGCGCTGGTCGGCGCCGCCGTCGTCGCCGTACGCCGACGGGCGCTCACCGCGCGGGCGGAGGAACTGGAGCCGCGGCACGCCACCGAGGACGGCGTCTCCGTCTTCGCCCGCTGACGACGCCCCCGCGGGCCCTCAGTCGCCGAGCGGCACGCCGGACCGCAGGGGGTCCCGCAGGTCCGTGCCGAGCCGCAGCCAGCGCTCCTGGAGCGCGTCGGCGCCGTGCACCCGCTTCCAGGCGGCCTCCTCGGGCGTCATCGGCAGCAGCGGCAGGAACCGCACCGCCTCCCGCTCCCCGTCCGCCTCCAGGTCCTCGACCAGCCCCCCGGACGCCCCGACGAGCACCGAAGTGAACCGGGCGCCCGGCCACAGCGGCTCCCCCAGGTCCAGCGAAGCCCCCGGCGCCACGACGACGCCCTCGACCTGCGGGGAGGCCGCGAGCACGGCGAGCGGCCTGAGCGCCTTGTCGGTGTCGGCACGGCCCCCGCGCACGGACAGCACGAGTTCGGCGCGGGGGCCGCCCGCGGCGACCATCGCGGTGGGATCGGTCATCGGGTGGGCCGACATCCCGAGGGTCGCGTAGCGCACCACCTCGCCGTCGAGGAAGCGCAGCACCTCGATGCGGTCGGTCCCCAGGAACGTGACGGCGGCGCGGGCCTCCGGTTCGCCCAGGGCGGTGCGCAACCGGGCCTCGACCAGCTCAAGAACGTCGGACATGCCGTGAGCATAGGACGTGTATCGAACGGGCAAAGCGGGGCCTTGACGGTTCGGGTGACTGGTAGCCTTGCCGTCTGGTCAGGGAATGACGTTCGTCCCCCAACGGGGACCGGCCGGAGGAGGTGGGGCTGCGGTGGATCCGAGTCGACCGTGCAGTACCGACAGTTCTCCCGTCATCTCCCGCGTGCAGCGCGCCCGCTGAGCCGAGAACTTCCGTACCCCGCCGTTCCGCGGCGAAACCCGTGAAGTGCCTTCGCGCCACGAAGAGATGACGGAAGAGCGCCCCCGCCCCCAGTTCCGTGTTCTCTGCTGAACCGCCGCCAGCACACCCCGCACGGAGCGCCGCCCGCTTTGCGGACGTACGCCGGAAGCGCCTCGTACGTCCACGTTCCGGGCAGCGTTGCGCCCCGCGCCCGCGCTGACGGCCGGCCCGTGAAGGAGCCTGCCATGTCGATGATCCGCGACCTGCGTGCCGCCGTCCGCCCCTCCCGCCGCCGTGGCCACGCCTCCTGCCCGCACGAGCCCGCCACCCCCGTCTGCGCCAACAGCGCCATCGTCGACTGCGGGGTCTACCGCGAGGGCCGCCGGGTGAGCGCCCATCTGTCCCCCGCCGAGGCCATGGCGCAGGTCGCCGACGGAGGCGGCTTCGCCTGGATCGGGCTGCACGAGCCGACGGAGGCCGAATTCGCCGGGATCGCCGAGGAGTTCGGGCTGCACCCGCTCGCCGTCGAGGACGCCGTCCACGCCCACCAGCGGCCGAAGCTGGAGCGCTACGACGACACCCTGTTCACGGTGTTCAAGACGGTGCACTACGTCGAGCACGCCGAGCTGACCGCGACCAGCGAGGTGGTGGAGACCGGTGAGGTGATGTGCTTCACGGGCCGGAACTTCATCGTGACCGTGCGGCACGGCGGCCAGGGCTCGCTGCGCGCCCTGCGCCACCGCCTCCAGGAGGACCCCGAGCTGCTGGCCAAGGGCCCGTCCGCGGTGCTGCACGCCATCGCCGACCAGGTCGTCGACGGCTATATCGCGGTCGCCGGGGCGGTCCAGGACGACATCGACGAGGTGGAGATCGACGTCTTCAGCTCGGGCACCAACGGCAAGGGCCCGACGCGGGGCGGCGACGCCGGGCGGATCTACCAGCTCAAGCGCGAGGTGCTGGAGTTCAAGCGCGCGGTCTCGCCGCTGCTGCGGCCGATGCAACTGCTGAGCGAGCGCCCGATGCGGCTGGTCGACTCCGACATCCAGAAGTACTTCCGGGACGTCGCTGACCACCTCGCGCGCGTCAACGAGCAGGTCCTCTCCTTCGACGACCTGCTCAACTCCATCCTCCAGGCCAATCTGGCGCAGGCCGCGGTCGCCCAGAACGAGGACATGCGCAAGATCACGGCATGGGCGGCGATCTTCGCGGTCCCCACCATGATCGCCGGGATCTACGGGATGAACTTCCGGCACATGCCGGAACTGGAGTGGCGCTACAGCTATCCGGCGGTCCTGGTCGTCACCGTCGGCATCTGCTTCTGCATCCACCGCGGGTTCAAGCGCAACGGCTGGCTTTGACGGTTCTCCTCAAGGCGGCCCGCCGGGGGGTCGTTAGGCTGAGCGGTATGACGGAGACGGTGTCGCGGGCCCTGCAGGATCGGGCGCTCATCGAAGAGGCCACCAAGAAGTCCGGCCTGGTCTGGGTGCGGGGCACGACGGGGTCGGCGCGGGCCCTGTGGCACCTGTGGCACGACGGCGCGGTCTGCCTCGTCGGGGACGGCCCCGGCGAACAGCCGCTGTCCGGCCTCGGACTGGACGACGGCGGCACGGCCGAGGTCACCGTCCGCAGCAAGGACAAGGGCGGGCGCCTCGTCGTCTGGCGGGCCCGCGTCACCGAACTGGCCCCGGAGGGCGAGGCGTGGCGCGCCGCCGTCGACGAGCTGAAGGGCAAGCGCCTCAACGCGCCGGACGCCGACACCCTCACCGCACGCTGGGCACGCGAGTGCCGCGTCCTGCGGCTGGAGCCCACCGGGGACGCCCTCCAGCGGCCGGGGGCCATGCCCGACGACGGGCAGGCCGCCCCCGTACTGCCCTCCCCCGCCGTCACCCGCGGGCCCGTCCCCGCCGCGCTGCCGCGGCTGCTGCGCCGGGGCCGCAGGGGCTGAGCCGGCGCCGGTCAGCCGCCCGGGGAGACCTGGGTGCCGTAGTCGACGACCTCGTCGCGGGGCGGCGCCTTGAGGTCCACCGCCTTGCCCCACTCCCCGAGCCGCACCACGCCCGCGTCCCCCGCGCGCCGCATCCGCAGCGGGTACGGCGTGCCCTCCAGGGAGACGTCCAGCGTGCCGCCGGAACCTGCGCCCCCGGTGACCCGGATCGTGCGGACGCCGTCGACGGTGCCGCGCGGCCCCGCGGCCAGCTCGCCGTGCAGGCCGAGCAGCCCGGACAGCAGTTTGTCCTTGTCGGTGAAGCCGCTGAAGCGCTGGTAGACCGGATCGGCGGACGGCACCTTGACGTACTTGCCGCCGAGCTTGGCGGCGGCGGAGCCCCCGTTGTCCTTCTCCCCGGCCCAGAAGGCCGCGTCCGCCTTGAGGTAGAGCGCGTCGTCGACCCGCAGCAGCTGGAAGGCGGAGTCCTTGGTCGTCACCCGGCCCTGGGCGCCGTGCGCGGCGAGCCGCATGTCCAGGGTGAACGTACTCCCCTGGGTGACGACGTTGCCGGAGAGGTGGACGGTGTCGGCGCCCGCGGCGGCCGACCGGGCCCTGGACTCGATCTTCGCGGCGGGCAGCTTGCCGACACCGTTGGTGCCCGCGTCCGGGTCCTCCCCGGAACAGCCCGCCGTCGCGGCGAGCGCCGCGCCCACCGCCCCCGCGAGCACCGCCCGCACCATGCGCCGGCGGGCGGTCAGGGGCCGGGGGCCAGGGGGGATTGCACTCACGTCGGCTCTGCCTCCTGATGCGACGACCTCGACAGCGGTAGGGCGCAGCGTACCGGTGCGGCGGGGGCGCGCGGACCGGCCGAACGGGCGGGACGGGGGCGCCGGGCGCACGCCGGGGGGCCGCGCGTACGGGCATACGGGTCTCCCGCCGGGGCGGCGGCGCGCGGCCCGCGTTAGCCTGAACGGCATCGAAGCCGCAATTGCGGGCGTAGCGGGAGAAAAGGAGGGGCCGGGTATGGCGGTGACGACTCCGCGGATCTTCGTCTCCCACCTCTCCGGTGTCGCGGTGTTCGACCCCAACGGGGACCAGGTCGGCAGGGTCCGGGACCTCGTCGCGATGCTGCGGGTCGGCAACCGGCCGCCGCGTCTGCTGGGGCTGGTCGTCGAGGTGGTCAGCAGGAGACGGATCTTTGTGCCGATGACCCGGGTGACGGGTGTGGAGTCCGGCCAGGTCATCACCACGGGTGTCGTCAACATGCGCCGCTTCGAGCAGCGGACCGCCGAGACGCTGGTCCTCGGCGAGCTGCTGGACCGCCGGGTGCGGCTGGTGGAGACGGGCGAGGAGGTCACCGTCCTCGACATCGGCATCATCCAGCTCCCGGCCCGCCGCGACTGGGAGATCGACAAGGTCTTCGTCCGCCGGGGCAAGAGCGGGGCGCTGCGCCGCAAGGGCGAGGCGCTGACCGTGGAGTGGTCGGCGGTCACCGGCTTCTCGCTGGAGGAGCACGGCCAGGGCGCGGAGAACCTCCTGGCCACCTTCGAGCAGCTGCGCCCCGCCGACCTCGCGGGCGTCCTGCACCACCTCTCCCCCAAACGGCGCGCCGAGGTCGCCGCCGCCCTCGACGACGACCGGCTGGCGGACGTCCTGGAGGAGCTGCCGGAGGACGACCGCGTCGAGATCCTCGGCAAGCTGAAGGACGAACGGGCCGCCGACGTCCTGGAGGCGATGGACCCCGACGACGCCGCCGACCTGCTCTCCGAACTCCCCGAGGAGGAGAAGGAGCGGCTGCTCACCCTGATGCGCCCCGAGGAGGCCGCCGACGTACGGCGCCTGATGTCGTACGAGGAGCACACCGCGGGCGGGCTGATGACCACCGAGCCGGTCGTGCTGCGTCCGCACGCCACGGTCGCCGACGCGCTCGCCCGGGTGCGCGACCCCGACCTGTCCCCCGCGCTCGCCGCCCAGGTCTATGTCTGCCGTCCCCCGGACGAGACGCCGACCGGCAAGTTCCTGGGCGTGGTGCACTTCCAGCGGCTGCTGCGCGACCCGCCGTTCGCGCTGGTCAGCTCGCTCGCCGACACCGATCTGCCGCCGCTCGCGCCGGACACCCCGCTGCCCGAGGTCACCAGCTATCTGGCCGCGTACAACATGGTCGCCGCGCCCGTCGTCGACGAGAGCGGTTCCCTGCTGGGCGCGGTGACCGTCGACGACGTCCTCGACCATCTGCTGCCGGAGGACTGGCGGGAGAACGAGTTGCACGGCACCGTGACCGCGCACGCCCCGGAGGAGGGGGAGGCCGGCGATGGCGTCTGAGGAACGGGAGAACGCGCGGGCACGGGCCCACGGCGCGTCGCCGCTGCGGCAGGGCGCCCCCGACCGTCCCCGGGTACGCCTCGACCTGCCGCGGATGCCCCGCCGGTCGTTCATGCCGCAGTACGACCCGGACGCGTTCGGGCGGCTGTCGGAGAAGATCGCGCGCTTCCTGGGGACCGGCCGGTTCATCGTCTGGATGACGGTGGTGATCATCCTGTGGATCGGCTGGAACATCACCGTGCCGCCGAACCTGCGGTTCGACCAGTACCCGTTCATCTTCCTGACCCTGGCCCTCTCGCTCCAGGCGTCGTACGCGGCGCCGCTGATCCTGCTGGCGCAGAACCGCCAGGCCGACCGCGACCGGGTCACCCAGGAGCAGGACCGCAAGCAGAACGAACGCTCCATCGCCGACACCGAGTACCTGACGCGCGAGATCGCCGCCCTCCGCCTCGGCCTCGGCGAGGTCGCCACCCGCGACTGGATCCGCTCCGAACTGACCGACCTGCTGAGGGACCTGGAACTGCGGCAGATGGTGGACGCGGAACGGGAGGAGCGGGAGAGGTGAGGGGGTGGGGGGCGGGTGGGGCGGCCGTAGTGCCCACCCGTCACCCGACCACCACCCCTCATCGACGCGCGACGCGCGGCCGTAGTATCTGTTGTATGGCACCCGACACTCCCCCCGCGCCGAGCGAGGACGCCGTGCGCGAAGCGCTCGCCACGGTCAACGACCCCGAGATCCACCGGCCCATCACGGAGCTGGGGATGGTCAAATCGGTGGAGATCGCGGCCGGTGGCGCGGTCTCGGTGACGGTCTACCTCACCGTCTCCGGTTGCCCGATGCGCGAGACGATCACCAGCAGCGTGCGGGAGGCCGTCGAGCGGGTCGAGGGCGTCACCGGCGTCACCGTCGACCTGGACGTGATGAGCGACGAGCAGCGCCGCGAGCTGGCCACCGCCCTGCGCGGCGGTACCGCCGAGCGCGAGGTGCCGTTCGCCCGGCCCGGTTCGCTGACCCGCGTCTACGCGGTGGCGTCCGGCAAGGGCGGCGTCGGCAAGTCGTCCGTGACGGTCAACCTCGCCGCGGCGATGGCGGCGGACGGGCTGAAGGTCGGTGTGGTCGACGCCGACATCTACGGTCACTCGGTGCCCCGGATGCTGGGCGCGGACGGGCGGCCCACCCAGGTCGAGAACATGATCATGCCGCCGTCGGCGAACGGTGTGAAGGTCATCTCGATCGGCATGTTCACCCCGGGCAACGCCCCCGTCGTCTGGCGCGGCCCGATGCTGCACCGCGCCCTCCAGCAGTTCCTCGCCGACGTCTACTGGGGCGACCTGGACGTCCTGCTGCTCGACCTGCCCCCGGGCACCGGCGACATCGCGATCTCGGTGGCCCAGCTGGTGCCGAACGCGGAGATCCTGGTCGTCACCACCCCCCAGCAGGCCGCGGCCGAGGTCGCCGAGCGGGCCGGTTCGATCGCCGTACAGACCCATCAGAAGATCGTCGGCGTGGTGGAGAACATGTCCGGGCTGCCCTGCCCGCACTGCGACGAGATGGTCGACGTGTTCGGCACCGGCGGCGGCGAGCGGGTCGCCGAGGGCCTGACCCGCGCCACCGGCGCCCAGGTGCCGGTGCTCGGCGCCATCCCGATCGACGTCCGGCTGCGCGAGGGCGGCGACGAGGGCAAGCCCGTCGTCCTCACCGACCCGGACTCCCCCGCGGGCGCGGCGATCCGCGCCATCGCGGGCAAGCTGGGCGGCCGTCAGCGCGGTCTGTCCGGCATGTCGCTGGGGATCACCCCGCGCAACAAGTTCTGACGCCGCGCACGGGGCGGGCCGGTACGTCCGGTCCGCCCCTCGGCATGCGCGGGGCGTGCGGGCGCACCCCCTCGGGGCCGTTCAGCCCCGGTACGCCGCGATGTCCTGGATCACCCCGAAGCCCAGTCCGTACGCGCTGATCCCCCGGCCGTAGGCACCGAGGTGCACCCCGCCGCCGTCGCCCGACGGGCCGGCCAGCACCCAGCCGTACTCGGACTCGCGGTAGCGGAACGGTACGGGGACGCCGTCGACCGGCAGCGGAAGCTCCCGCCAGGCGTCGCCGTCGAGGTCGTCGGCGAGTTCCCAGGCGAGCGCGGTCTGCTGGTCCAGCCAGTCCTGGCGCAGCGAACGGTCCATCCGCGCCGGCCAGGTCTGGGAGAGCAGTCCGGCACCGGCGAGCCAGGCGGCGGTGGAGACGGAGGTGGCCTCCAGGACGCCCGTGCCGTCGGCGCTGCGCCGGACGGGACGCGCGGCGACCGTCACCACGACGGCGAACCGCTCGTTGTCATGGAGGACATCGGTCCTTATGGTCGGCTCCTCGCCGTGGCCGGTCGCGCCGTGCTCCACGGTGCCGTCCGCGGAGCTGCCCACCCGCATCAGCCAGCGGGGTCCCGTGTACGCCTCGTCGAGGCCGTACCACGGGAACCGGGCCAGCAGATAGCCGTCGACCTTCTGCCCGTCGTCGGCAGGCACCGTCTGGGGCGCTGCCCGACTCGTCGTCTCCATCTGCGCGGAGCCTCCTTGTTGCCCTGTGCCGTGGGCGCCGCCCCCCTCAGGCGACCTCACCCCGGTCACGGGGAGCATAGCCATAGGCCCCGCGCGGCCGGGCGCAAGTCAGGATCAGGTGGCGTCCGCGTCGAACGGGGGGCGCTCGCCGGGCGCCAGCGGGCCGGACTTCTTGGTGAGGTCCAGGCGTCCGCCGGACGAGGATTCCTTCGACAGGCTCACCCGCCCGGCGTCCGCCGCCGCGCCGTCCGCCGCGCCGTCACGGACGGAGCCGGCGAGGTCGGACATCTCCTGGCGCAGGTCGAAGCCGTCACGGAGCTCCTGGAGCTCCTTGAGGCCGTACTCGTCCTTCTCCAGCACGTGCTTGCGGACGAAGTTCTTCGGCTTGAGGTCCTCGAACTCGAAGTCCTTGAACTCGGGGCCCAGCTCGTCGCGGATGTCCTGCTTGGCATTGTCCGAGAACGCACGGACCTTGCGGATGAAGCCCGCCACGTCCTGGATGACCTTGGGCAGCTTGTCCGGACCGAAGATCAGTACCGCAAGGATCGCGATCGCGACCAGCTCTAGGGGTCCCATATCGAAGAACACCTTGCAGCTCCTTGGAAAGTCCGCGGCCGACGAGGGCCCAGTCCAGGCCGACCCTCACGGTACCTGGCCCCGGGCGTCGTCCGGGAGTCACCCGTACCAACACCGCACAAACGATCAGTCGGTGGTCTCAGCCGGTGCTCTCAGTCGGTGGTCGACGAGCCCAGCGTCAGCCGGACGGTCCGCTCCTTCCCGCCGTGCCGCACGGTCAGGCTCAGCGCGTCGCCGGGGCGGTGGCTGCGGACCTTGACGATCAGCTCCTCCCCGCTGTGCACCGGGGCACCGTCCACCCCGGTGATCACATCGCCGGACGTGATCCCGGCCTTGGCGCCGGGCCCGCCGGGCGTGACCGGGTCCTTGCCGTCCTCGCCGCGCCCGCTCACCCGCGCGCCGTCGCCCGCGTACTCCATCTCCAGCGTCACGCCGATCACCGGGTGCGTGGCCCGGCCGGTGTTGATCAGCTCCTCCGCGATCCGTTTGGCCTGGTTGATGGGGATGGCGAAGCCCAGACCGATGCTGCCGCCGTGGGCGCCCTCCTCCGTGTCGCCGCCGGTGTCGGCCGCGCGGATGGCGCTGTTGATGCCGATCACCCGCGCCCGGGAGTCCACCAGCGGGCCGCCGGAGTTGCCCGGATTGATCGGGGCGTCCGTCTGCAACGCGTCGACGTACGACACCTCCGCGCCGTCGCCCTTGCCGCCGCCCGCGGTGATCGGGCGCTGCTTGGCGCTGATGATGCCGGAGGTGACGGTGTTGGCGAGGTCGTACGGCGCGCCGATGGCGACGACCGGGTCACCGACCCGTACGGCGTCGGAGTCGCCGAGGGCCAGCGGACGCAGTCCGGTGACGCCCTCGACCTGCACGACGGCCAGGTCGTACCCTGCGTCCCGGCCGATGACCTTGCCCTTGGCGGTCTCCCCGCCGCTGAACGTCACCGCTATCTGGCCACCGGTCCCGGCCGGCTCCACGACGTGGTTGTTGGTGAGGATGTGGCCCCTGCGGTCCAGTACGAAGCCGGTGCCCGTCCCCTGCTCCGCGTTGCCCCGTACATGCAGCGTGACCACACCGGGCAGCGCCGCCTGGGCGATCCCGGCCACACTCTGCGGATCACGGGCCGGCGGCCCCCCGGCCGCCTGCGGCAACCGGATGTCCCCGATCCCCCCGTTCCGCTCGATGTACGCCCCCACGGCACCCCCCGCACCCCCGGCGAGCAGCGCCAGCACCACGGCCCCGACAACCAGCCTCCGCCGTCGGCGCGGCCGCGGCACCGCCTCGTCCGTCACCTCACGCGGTGCCCGCCAGGGGTCGTAGTGCTGCCAGGGGGTGGGGGTGGCGGGGGTGGCAAAGGGGCTGGTTGGGGGTGCGGGGTGGGTTGTCGGGTGGGTGGCGTCCGGTGGGGTGTTCCGGAACGCGGCGGGGGCTGTGGGGGGCGCTGGGACGCTGGGGTGTACGGCCGGGGTCCCGGCGTCCGGGTGGGTGCCGGGCTGCGGGGCGCCGGGCTGCGGCCCCGGCTGCTCCGGGGGCAGGGGGTGGTCGCCCACGGGCCCGTGGTTCTCCAGCGCGGCGGTCGGCCGCGGGTGCGGCAGGGGGCGTTCGGCCGGGAGGGGATGGGCGCC
>NZ_JCANQV010000122.1:0-16821 GCF_059553635.1 Candidatus Streptomyces philanthi | reverse complement strand
AACAGTCCGGCCAGGACGCAGGTGACCGGGGCCGGGGTGAGCGAGAGGTGCACCGGCCCGAGGTCCGCCGCGCCGGCCAGCGCGCCGCCCGCCGCGCACAGCCCCACGCCGAGGAGCACGCCGACGGCGGAGGCGCCGGTGCCCAGCAGCAGGCCCTGGCGGCGGATCAGCCGCCTCACCTGGGCGCGGTCGGCCCCGACGCAGCGGAGCAGGGCGAGCTGTCGGGTGCGCTGGGCCAGGACGACGGCGAAGGTGTTGCTGACGACCATCCTGGCGACGGCGAGCGCGATGAGGACGAAGGACAGCGCGGCGACCAGTACCACCCCGTAGACGGTGGAGCTCTGCTCGGTCGCCTCCGCGACCGAAGCGGCCCGGGTACGGACCTCGGCCTGTCCGCCGAGCGCGTGCCGGAGTGCCTCGGCGGTCCGGGCGGACGAGGCGCCCGCGCCGGTCCGGATGTCGAGCTGGGTGCCGCTCACCCGGGTCGCGTACCGGTCCATCCGGTCGGCCGGGACGCCGATGACGGGACGGCCCGCGAAACCGGGCGCGCCCCGGCCGTCCAGGGTTCCGGTGAGAGTGGCGTTCTCCGTCCGCCCGTCGGCCCGCGTCAGCCGGACGGTGGCGCCGGTCCGGGCGCCGATCCGCTCGGCGGTGCCGGCGTCGAGCAGCACCTCACCGGGGGCGTCCGGCCACCGGCCGTCCTTGAGCAGCTGCCAGCGCAGACCGGGGTCGGCGGCGATCGAGCTGACCACCGGGGTGTCGTCGAGCGGGCGCCCGGCCGGGGTGAGCACGCCGCCCTCGCCGGCCAGCCGCAGCGCCACGGCCGCCACGCCGGGCACCTGACGGGCCCGGGCCGCGGTGTCCTCGGTCAGGGCCCGGGGCCGGTCCCGGTGTCCGCCGGTGGCCGGGAGAGCCTGGAGGTCACCGGGCCCGACCTCGGCGGCGGCCGACTGGCTGTAGGAGTCGACCAGCGCGCCGCTGCCGCTGACCGAGGCGATCAGGAAGGCCACGCCCACGGCGACGGCCAGGCCGGTGAGGATCAGCTGCCGCAACTGTCCGCGGAGTTCGGCCACGGTGTACCTGTACGTCGTCATCATCCCTCGCGACTGGTTCCCCCGAGCGGGCGTGACGCGCCCTCAGGACTACTGACCAGCCTAGGAACGGACCGTACGGTTCCGGTCGGCCCGTGGTCGGGTTCCCGGGTCACCCTGGATGGGTACACCCCCGCGCCACCGTCAGCCTGTGGGCGTACCGCGGCGTCCTCAGCCGGCGGGCGCCGAGGCCGAGCCGCGGACGACCAGTTGGAGAGGAAGGACCTTGCGGACCGCGGGGCGGGGGCCGGACATGCGGGTGGTGACGGCGTCGAGGGCGGCGGCGGCGAGTTCGGTGGTGGGCTGTTCGAGGGTGGTGAGTTTGGGGCGCAGCCACTGGCCGACGCGGATGCCGTCGCAGCCGACGACGGAGAGGTCGTCGGGGATGGCGAGGCCGTGGAGTTCGGCGGCGGCCAGCATGCCGACGGCGGCGATGTCGCTGCCGACGAAGACGGCGGTGGGCGGGGTGGCCGCGCGGTGCAGGTACGGGAAGGTGCTGGCGCCGAACTGCTCGGTGTAGGGGCCGTGCAGGACGAGCTGGGCGGACGGGTCGAGACCGGCGTCGCGCAGCGCGTCGAGGTAGCCGCGCTTGCGTTCCTGGGTGGTGGACAGCTCCTGGGGGCCCGCGACATGGGCGATGGCGCGGTGACCGAGCTGGAGGAGGTAGGAGGTGGCCTGGTAGGCGCCGCCGTAGTTGTCGACGGTGATGGTGTCGACCTCGCGGCCGTCGGCCAGGTCGAGTTCCTCGTCGATGATGACGACGGGCAGGCCCTCGTCGATGGCGCGGTCGACGTCCTCGTTGGTGCGCCGCATGCCGACGTAGATGAGTCCTTCGACGGAGCGGGCGGCGGACAGCAGGCGGTTGAGGCGGGTGGCGCGTTCGGCGTGGCGGCCGCTGACGCCGAGCAGCAGGGGGATGTCGCGGGCCGCGGCGGCGGCCGAGAAGGCGTCGGCGAGCTGGGCGAAGAACGGGTTGACGAGGTCCGGGAGGACCAGGGAGACCAGGCCGTTGCCGGTGGCGGGGCGCGCGGGCTGGGGCGCGGGCGGGCGGTAGCCGAGTTCGCTGACGGCCGCGTCGATCCGGGCGGCCGTCACGGGCTGCACATTGAGCTGGCCGCGCAGGTAGCGCGAGACGGTGGACACGGACACGCCCGCGTGTTGCGCAACGCGGGTCAACGTCATCCGCGGCTCCTTCCGACGACGGTCCCGCATCGGGTGGGGCCGAGAGTTCCCGCATGTCGCGGCGGTCGGTGCCGAGCATACCGCCGTGGCCGGGGGCGGCGCGGGGCATGGGCGAAAACCGGAATCCCGTGGGGGTATTGACAGCTTCCGGGGCTCGTGGAAGCCTGCCTCGCACAAGTTGCGCAATGTTGCGCAAAGTCGTCTGAGGAGGTACCCATGGCCCGCGTGCTGATCGCCGGGGAGTCCTGGATCAACGCCGTCACCGACCACAAGGGCTTCGACGCCTTCCCGCACACGCGCCTGGAGATCGGCTGCGCACGGCTCGTGGAGGTGCTGACCGCCGCCGGACACGAGGTCACGCACCTGCCGTCGCACGCCGTGGCCACCGACTTCCCCGAGACGGAGGAGAAGCTCGCCGCCTACGACGTGGTGCTCCTCTCCGACGTCGGCGCCAACACCCTGCTGCTGCCCCCGGCCGTCTTCAACGAGGGCCGGCGGTTCCCCAACCGCCTCAAGGTTCTTGCGCAATGGGTGCGCAACGGTGGTGGTCTGGCGATGGCGGGCGGCTACCTCAGCTTCCAGGGCTTCCAGGCCAAGGCCAACTACCACGGCACCGCCGTCGAGGACGTCCTGCCCGTCTCGATCCTCCCGTACGACGACCGCGAGGAGACCCCCGAGGGCATCAGCGGCGAACTGACCGACGCGCGGCACCCCGTCACCGCGGGCCTGGACGCACAGTGGCCGATTCTGCTCGGTTACCAGCGGATGACCGCCAAGGACGACGCCACCGTCCTCGCCACCATCGAGGACCGCCCCCTGCTCGCCGTCCGCACCGTCGGCGCCGGCCGCACGCTCGCCTTCGCCTCGGACATCTCCCCGCACTGGGCGCCGCGCGAGTTCCTCGACTGGGACGGCTACCAGAAGCTCTTCGACCAGGCGGTGACCTGGCTCGCAGACACCCCCGCCCGGTAGGGCGAGACTGAGGGCGCTGACCCGCGCCCCGGCGGAACATCCGGTTCCACCGCAGTGATGAGCCGCATCAAGGACGATGAAAGGCACGGTCGGACAGTGAAGAGCAGCCCCGCGGCGGACCCCGGAGCCCGTCGCCCCGCAGATCCCGGAAGAACCCCCCGCCCCGACGGAGCGGGCGCCGCGGCCCGCGGCACCGCCACCGCCCTGCTGGTCCTGGCCACCGTGCTGGCCGGCACCCTCGGCCCGATGCAGTCCGCCGTCAACGGACAGCTCGGCCAGGAGATCGGCGACGGCCACGCCGCCGCCCTGGTCTCCTTCGGCACCGGCCTGGTCCTGATGGCGGTCGTCGTCCTCGCCCGTCCGGCCACCCGCCGGTCCGCGCTCGCGATACCCGGGCAGATCCGCGCCGGGACCCTCCCGTGGTGGAACTACCTCGCCGGCCTCTGCGGCGCCGTGATCGTCCTCTCCGAGGGCGTGACCGTCGGGGCGCTGGGCGTCGCGACCTTCCAGATCTCGCTGATCTGCGGTCTGATCGTCTCCGGCATCGTCTGCGACCGGTTCGGCGTCACCTCCGACGTCAAGCAGCCGCTGACCCTGCCGCGCACCGGCGGCGCCGTCCTGGCGATCGTCGCCACCGTCGTGGTGATCTCGCCGAACTTCCAGGTCCCGCACATGATCGCGCTGGCCGTGATGCCGTTCGTCGGCGGTCTGCTGGCCGGCTGGCAGCCCGCCGGCAACGCGGCGGTGGCCCGCTCCGCCGACTCCATGCTGGTCTCCATCGGCTGGAACTTCCTCGTCGGTTTCACCGCCCTGCTGATCGCCTACGGGGTCCGCGCGGCGACCGGCGGCGTCGACTTCACCCTGCCCGGCGACTGGTGGATGTACCTCGGCGGCCCGCTCGGCCTGCTCTCCATCGCCCTGATGGCGCTGCTGGTCCGCGGCCTCGGCCTGCTGCTGCTCGGCCTGGCCTCCACCGCCGGCCAGCTGCTCGGCTCGCTGATGCTGGACTGGGCGATCCCGTCCCTGGGCCACCCCGTCCACGCGGCGACCCTGATCGGCACCCTGGTGGCGCTGGTCGCCGCCGGGATCGGCATGCTGCCCTCCCGCACGGCGGCGGCACCCGTCCCGGCCGTGGCGGAGGGGAGCGCGTCATGACCCCGGCCGTCCAGACCGTCCTCGGCCCCGTCGCCCGGGAGGAACTGGGGCTGATCCTCCCGCACGAGCACCTGTTCAACGACCTCTCCGGCGTCCTCGACCCGCCCTCCTACCGCTTCTCCGAGGCGATCACCGACGCCCCCGTCAGCGCCTCCATCGCCTGGGCGCTGCGCCAGGACCCGTACTGCTGCGCCGACAACATCGCGGCGAAGCCGGTGGAGGCGGTGGCCGCCGAGATCGAGGCGTTCGCCGCCCTCGGCGGGCGGACCGTCGTGGACGCCACGTCCAGCGCCGCCATCGGGCGCGACCCGCTGCGGCTGCGCGCGCTCGCCGAACGGACCGGGCTGAACATCGTCATGGGCTCCGGCGCGTACCTGGAGAAGTTCGAGGGCGAACGGATCACTGCCCGCACCGTCGCCGAGCAGGCCCGCGCCCTCTCCGACGAGCTGGCGCACGGCGTCGGCGACACCGGCATCCGGCCCGGGATGATCGGCGAGATCGGTGTCTCCCCGGACTTCACCGACGCCGAACGGGCCTCGCTGCGCGCCGCCGCCCTCGCCCAGCTCGACCACCCGGCGGTGGCCCTCAACATCCATCTGCCGGGCTGGCAGCGGCGGGCGCACGAGGTGCTGGACATCGTCTGCGGCGAGATCGGCGTCCGCCCGGAGAAGGTGTCCCTGGCCCATATGGACCCCTCGTCCGAGGACCCCGGCTACCAACGGTCGGTCGCCGAGCGCGGGGTGCGCCTGGAGTTCGACATGGTCGGCATGGACATCACCTTCCCCAAGGAGGGCGTCTCCCCGGACCCGGCGGTCACCGCGGCCGCCGTCGCCCGGCTCGTCGAGGACGGGTTCGCCGGGCAGGTGCTGCTCAGCCACGATGTGTTCCTCAAGCAGATGTGGACACAGCACGGCGGCAACGGCTTCGCGTACGCGCCCACGGTGTTCCTGGAGATCCTGGCGGGCCTCGGCGTCGACCGGGCCGTCCTGACGCGGCTGACCCACGACAACCCCGCGGACCTGCTGACCGCCTGAGCACACGAGGGCGGGCCGGTACCCCCGGCCCGCCCTCTACTCGTACGTCACGCGGGCATCGTGCGCCGCACCCACCGCCAGACGACCTCCAGCAGCACCGCCGCCACCGCGGCCACCCCGACCGCCGCCCACGGCATCGTCGTCCCCACCAGCCGCAGCTGGAAGAAGTGCTGCAACCAGGGCGTGACCAGCACGACGAGGAAGCCCAGCCCCATCGTCAGCACCAGCCCGATCCGCCACCAGGTGTACGGACGGGCGATGATCGCCAGCACCCACATCGCGGTGAGGAACAGCGTCAGCGTCGCCGCGCTGGTCTGCGCGGGCAGCGCGTCCGGCCCGGTGTAGTGGATACGCGCCAGCATGTACGTGAGGAACGCGGCGAGGCCGGTGATCAGGCCCGAGGGGACGGCGTAGCGCATCACCCGGCGCACGAAGTGCGGCCGGGCGCGCTCCTTGTTGGGCGCCAGCGCCAGGAAGAACGCCGGGACACCGATGGTCAGCGTCGACAGCAGCGTCAGATGCCGCGGCAGGTACGGGTAGGGGATCTGGCAGCAGGCCACCAGGAGCGCCAGCAGCACCGAGTAGACCGTCTTCGTCAGGAAGAGGGTCGCCACCCGCGTGATGTTGCCGATCACCCGGCGGCCCTCGGCGACCACCGACGGCAGGGTGGCGAAGCTGTTGTTCAGCAACACGATCTGGGCGACCGCGCGGGTGGCCTCGGAACCGGCGCCCATCGCCACGCCGATGTCCGCGTCCTTGAGCGCCAGGACGTCGTTGACGCCGTCGCCGGTCATCGCGACGTTGTGGCCGCGGGACTGGAGGGCGGTGACCATGTCCCGCTTCTGCTGCGGGGTGACCCGGCCGAAGACGGTGCCCTTGTCGAGCACCGCCGCCCGCTCCTCCTCCGACTCGGGCAGCCGGCGGGCGTCGACGGGGGCGTCGGCGCCGGGCAGGGCGAGCTGCGAGGCCACCGCGCCCACCGACACCGCGTTGTCGCCGGAGATCACCTTGGCACTCACGCCCTGCTCGGCGAAGTACCGCAGGGTCTCGGCCGCGTCCGGGCGCAGCCGCTGCGCCAGCGCGACCAGCGCGGCGGGCCGGATGCCGTCGGTCACCCGGGGGTCGTCCAGCGCGTGCTCGGTACGGGCCAGCAGCAGGACGCGCAGGCCCCGCGCGTTCAGCTCCTCGGTCTCGGCGAGGGCCGCGTCACCGGGCGGCAGCAGGACGTCGGGGGCGCCCAGCAGCCAGGTGGTGAGGGTGCCGTCGGGGGCGCTGAGGGTGGCGCCGCTGTACTTGCGGGCGGAGGAGAACGGCAGGGTCGTCGCGCAGCTCCATCCGTCGGCGGCGGGACAGGCGTCGATGATCGCCTGGAGGGAGGCGTTGGGGCGCGGGTCGGCGCCGCCGAGGGCGCCGAGCACCGTGCGGACGTACGTCTCGTCGTGGCCGTTCAGCGTCCGCAGCGCGCTGACGTCCATCCCGCCCTCGGTGAGGGTGCCGGTCTTGTCCAGGCACACCACGTCGACCCGGGCCAGGCCCTCGATGGCGGGCAGCTCCTGGACCAGGCACTGCTTACGGCCGAGCCGGATGACGCCGATCGCGAAGGCGACGGAGGTCAGCAGCACCAGCCCCTCGGGCACCATCGGCACGATCCCGGCGACCATCCGGCGCACCGCGTCGTCCCCGCTCATCCGCAGCGTGAACAGATGACTGAAGATCAGCCCGAGCGCGGTGGGGATCATCATCCAGGTCACGTACTTGAGGATCTGGCTGATGCCGGTGCGCAGCTCGGAGTGGACGAGGGTGAAGCGGCTGGCCTCCTCGGCGAGCTGTGCCGCGTACGCCTCACGCCCCACCTTGGTCGCGGTGAACGCACCGGTCCCGGCGACCACGAAGCTGCCGGACAGCACCGGGTCGCCGGGCTTCTTGAGCACCGGGTCCGCCTCGCCGGTCAGCAGCGACTCGTCGATCTCCAGGCCGTCGGCCTCGCGCACCTCGCCGTCGACGATGACCTTGTCGCCCTGCCCCAGCTCCAGCAGGTCGCCGAGGACGACCTCGGAGGTGGCGACGGCGTGGGAGCGCCCGTCGCGCCGGACGGTCGGCCGGGCCTCGCCGATGACCGCGAGCCGGTCCAGGGTCCGCTTGGCGCGCAGCTCCTGGAGGATGCCGATGCCGGTGTTGGCGACGATGACGAAGCCGAACAGGCCGTCCTGGATCGGCCCCACGATCAGGATGATCACGAACAGGACGCCGATGATGGCGTTGAAGCGGGTGAAGACATTGGCGCGGACGATGTCGGCCGCCGACCGCGAGGACCGCGCCGGGACGTCGTTGACCTCGCCCCTGGCGACCCGCTCGGCGACCTCGGCCGAGGTCAGGCCCGGGTACGCGGTGGGGGGCCGCCGGTCCGGGCCGGGTGCGTCTTCGCTGGTTCTCGCCCGCTGTGTCATGGATTCGACGGTACGGGCGCGGGCGGCGGGGCACCGCTCGGGCGGCGCGTCAGGCTCCGTCGGCGGCGCGGGCGGCGGCGGCCCGCTTGATCGCGGCGTCGCGCCTGCGGACGTACCAGATGCCGAGGAGCCCGAGTCCGCCGCCGGCCAGGCAGGTCCACAGCCACCAGGTCTGGTCGCGGTCGTCGAACCAGCGGTAGAAGGGAAGCTGGACGAGGAAGAGGACGAACCAGATGACGGTGCCGCCGGTGATCGTGCCCACGACGGGGCCCTCCAGGGGCGCCGGGGCCTCGCGCAGTTCGGACTTCTTCCACATGGCGACCAGCTTACGGGGGGCCTCGGGCCGGGCCGCGGGCGGCGGCCGGGTGCGGGACGGGCCGGGCGGGGAGCGGGATCTACGCGCGGAGATAGCGATCAACGACTTGTTTATTCATACTGAACCTTTCTGGTTCTGACTGGTTTGTATTGTTCAATCGTCCAATCTGATCCGGAAAGTATGTTCCTGTTCCGTGCCCTCTGGGCCACCGCGCCTTTCCGAGGCCCGTTCGACTGAGGTCCCCGCATGTCCTCCTCGGCCACCAATCCGGTCGACAGTGCTCTCAAGAGCCCAGGTCACGAACCCAAGAACGGGTTCGACCGCTTCTTCAAGATCTCCGAGCGGGGGTCGACGCTCGGCCGCGAGTTCCGCGGCGGACTCGCGACGTTCTTCGCGATGGCCTACATCATCGTGCTGAACCCGATCATCCTCGGTTCCGGACAGGACAAGTTCGGCCATCAGCTGGACAACGCCCAGCTGGTCACCGCCACCGCCCTGATGGCGGGACTCAGCACCGTCCTCATGGGCGTCATCGGCAACGTCCCCATCGCCATCGCCGCCGGCCTCGGCATCAACGCCGTGGTCTCCCTCCAGCTCGCCCCCAAGATGACCTGGCCCGACGCGATGGGCATGGTCGTGCTCGCCGGTCTGGTGCTGATGGTCCTGGTCGCCTCGGGCCTGCGGCAACGGGTGATGGACGCCATCCCCAACGGACTGCGCCGGGCCATCGCGATCGGCATCGGCATGTTCATCTCGCTGATCGGCCTCGTCGACGCCGGCTTCGTCTCCCGCAACCCGGACGCCGCGCACACCACCGTGCCGCTCGGCCTCGGCCAGGGCGGTCAGCTCCAGGGCTGGCCGGTGCTGGTCTTCGTGCTCGGCCTGGTGCTGATGTTCGTGCTGCTGGTGCGCCGGGCCAAGGGCGCCATCCTCATCGGCATGGTCACCATGGCCGTCGTCGCGATCATCATCAACAGCGTCGCGCACATCCCCGACGCCGCCTGGGGCCTGTCCGTCCCCAACGTCCCCGAGAAGATTGTCGGCGCCCCCGACTTCGGCCTCATCGGTCAGATCAGCCTCTTCGGCGGCTTCAAGGAGGTCGGCGTCCTCACCGGCTGCCTCTTCGTCTTCACCGTGCTGCTCTCCGGCTTCTTCGACGCGATGGGCACCATCATCGGCGTCGGCGAGGAGGCCGGCCTGACCGACGAGAACGGCAACCTGCCGGGCATGGGCCGCATCCTGATGGTCGACGGCATCGCGGTCGCGGCCGGCGGCGTCGGCTCCGCCTCCGCCAACACCTGCTTCGTCGAGTCCACAGCGGGCGTCGGCGAGGGCGCCCGGACGGGCGTGGCGAACCTGGTCACCGGCGGACTCTTCCTGCTCGCGCTGGTCTTCACCCCCCTCGCGACGGTGGTGCCCGCGCAGGCGGCGACGCCCGCCCTGGTGGTCGTCGGCTTCCTGATCATGGCGTCGAACGTCCGGGACATCGACTGGGGCGACTTCACCGTCGGCATCCCCGCGTTCCTGACGATCATCTCCATGCCGTTCACGTACAGCATCACCAACGGCATCGGCATCGGCGTGCTCGCCTTCATCCTGCTGCGCAGCGCCACCGGCCGCTTCAAGGAGATCCCCTGGCTCCTGAACGTCGTCGGGCTCTGCTTCCTCGTCTACTTCCTGCTGAACCCGATCGAGCAGGTACTGGGCGTCAAGTGACCCGCCCCGGCGGCGGGCCGTGACACGGGCCCGCCGCCCGGCCGGTCAGGCCAGCGGGTGCGACGTCCGCCCGGACGCCGCGTCGATCTCCCCGTGGGCCTTGGTCAGCAACTGCGACGCCAGGTCCTTGAGCGCTCTCGCGCCGGCGACCTCCTCGCCCACCCGCGGCTGATTCGCGTCGACGGGGTGGCGACTCGCTTCGCCGTGGGACCGCACCTCGCTCCCGTCAGGGAGTCGTACGAGGGCGGCGGCGCGGGTGTGACGGGGGTCCTCCTTGAATTCCAGCTCGACATGCCATCCGACAGCGGTCTGCTCCATGGCGATCACCTCCGAACCGCTGCTACCAGAGTGCGCCCCCGCCCGCGCCCCCGCACGGCGGCCCCCGGGCCCCGCCCGGCCAGGCCGGACGTCTCATCTCCGGGAACGGGTACGAGCGCCCGTCGGGCCGCCGCGCCCCCACCCGTCCGCGCCGGAACCCGGCACGCCCGCGGACACTGACCGCGCGCCGCGGCTGCCCTGGCGCCGCCCCGCCCCTACGGCCGCCGCGGCTTCGCCGGGTCCGGGGCGCTGCCCCAGCCGCCGAGCCGTTCCGCCTCGTCGACCGAGGTCTGGAAGCGTTCGTCGAAGTCCTCGCGCACGAGCGTCCTGACGACGTAGTCCTGGACGCTCATCCCGCGTTTTGCGGCATGCTGCCGCAAGCGCTCCAGCAGCTCACCGTCGACCCGCAGGCTGAGCACACTCGATCCCATACGGACAACGGTCCCCGCAGACCGCGGTCAGGCGTGTCACTTTCCACCGCGTCCTCACTCGTACGGGTGATCCGAAGCGTGCCCTGGAGCAACCGGGAACCCGGCCGCTTTCTTTAGAAAAGGTAATGAGTTATGCTAACGAACATGCCGGAACTCCCCCCTGGCGTCGAGGATGCCGCCGCCGTGAACGCGCTGCGGTCCGCCGTGATGCGCCTGTCCCGCCGCCTCAAGCACCAGCGGGTCGACGAATCGCTGAGCCCGACCGAGATGTCCGTCCTCGGCACCCTGGCGCGCTGCGGCAGCGCCACCCCCGGCGAGCTGGCCCGCAAGGAACACGTCCAGCCGCCGTCGATGACCCGCATCGTCGCGATGCTGGAGGCCAAGGGGCTTGTCAGGCTGGAACCGCACCCCGACGACCGCCGCCAGAAGGTCGTCACCCAGACCGAGCAGGCCGAGGCGATGCTGGAGGAGAGCCGCCGCAGGCGGAACGCCTGGCTCGCCGAACTGGCCTCCGGACTGGACGAGGACGAATGGGCGAAGGTGCGCGACGCCGCGCCCGTACTGGAGAAACTCGCACAGCTGTAAAGCGCAGGCCAAGGAGGCGAACCCACTTTGAGTACGGGACCCGGAGCAGACTCCGCCCCCGCACCGAAACCCCCCTACGACACCGTCCCGGGTGAGAAGGCCGCCGCCCCCGGTGGGCGCGGCCCCGCCCCGGACGTACCCGCCGACGAGCGCGGCAGCATGTTCCGCTCGCTCCGGGTCCGCAACTACCGCCTCTTCGCCATCGGCCAGGTGGTCTCCAACACCGGTACCTGGATGCAGCGGATCGCCCAGGACTGGCTGGTGCTCTCGCTCACCGGCTCGTCCACCGCGGTCGGCATCACCACCGCGCTCCAGTTCCTGCCGATGCTGCTCCTGGGGCTCTACGGCGGCGTCATCGCCGACCGCTTCCCCAAGCGCAGACTGCTGCTGATCACCCAGTCCGCGATGGGCCTGACCGGTCTGGCCCTCGCCGTCCTCACCCTCTCCGGGCACGTCCAGGTCTGGCACGTCTACCTGGTGGCCTTCGTCCTCGGGCTGGTCACCGTCCTCGACAACCCCTCCCGCCAGGCGTTCGTCGTCGAGATGGTCGGCCCGGACGACCTGCGCAACGCCGTCAGCCTGAACTCGGCGAACTTCCAGTCCGCCCGGCTGATCGGCCCCGCCGTCGCCGGCGCGCTGATCACCGCCTTCGGCAGCGGCTGGGCGTTCCTGCTCAACGGCCTGTCGTTCGTCGCCCCGGTCGTCGGCCTGCTGATGATGCGGACCGCCGAACTGCACAAGGTCGACCGGGTGCCGCGCAGCAAGGGCCAGCTGCGCGAGGGGCTGCGCTATGTCACCGGGCGGCCCGACCTGATCTGGACGATCGTGCTGGTGGGCTTCATCGGCACGTTCGGGTTCAACTTCCCGATCTGGCTGACCGCCTTCGTGGGCGACGTCTACCACCAGGGCGCCGGCACCTACGCGATGCTCAACACCCTGATGGCCGTCGGTTCGCTGGCCGGCGCGCTGCTCGCGGCCCGCCGCTCGTCCTCCCGGCTGCGGCTGCTGGTCGGCGCGGCGACGGCGTTCGGCGTACTGGAGGTCGCGGCGGCGCTGTCGCCCGCGTTCTGGCTGTTCGCCGCGCTGCTGGTGCCGATCGGCATGCTCGGCATGACGGTCAACGTCACGGCGAACTCCAGCGTCCAGATGGCCACCGATCCGGCGATGCGCGGACGGGTGATGAGCCTGTTCATGATGGTCTTCATGGGCGGTACGCCGGTGGGCGCGCCGATCGTCGGCTGGGTCACCGACACCTTCGGCGCCCGGATCGGCTTCCTCACCGGCGGGGTGGTCTCCGCGGCCGCCGCGGTGACCATCGGCCTGGTCCTGGCGCGGGCGGGCGGTCTGCGGCTCCACATAGACCTCAGACGCGGCCACCGGCATGTCGCGTTCGTCCCGCGCTCCTCGTCCCGCTCGGAGGAGCGGCTGCCCGCCGCGGCCTGAGACCCGCCTCCCGCACCGCCCCGGCGGACGCCCGTACGCGTCCCGCCGGGGCGGTGTGCCGTAGGGGTACACACCCGTCCGCGTGACGAAAATGGAAACCGTTGTCAATAACGTATAGCGTGGCACCTGCTCCGTGACGCCTCAGCACACCCAGGAACCGCCATGCCCGATCGACGCCCCGCGCCCCGGCACCTCGGCGCCTACACCGTCCGCCCCGCCCGCCCCCAGGACTGCGACGGCGCGCGCCAGGTCATGCTGGACACCTTCTACCGCGAGTTCTCCTACGGCTATGTGCCCGCCTGGCACCACGACGTCGTCGACCTGAAGGGGGAGTACCTCGACAACCCCCGGCACCTGCTCGTCGTCGCGCTCTCCGAGCACGACGAGGTCGTGGGCACCACCGCCCTCCACGCGCGCGGCCCCCAGCACCCGCCGCACCCCCGCTGGATCGCCGAACGCTACCCCTCCGGCGAGACCGCCCAGCTCGTCCGCGTCTATGTCCGCGAGGCGCACCGCCGGCACGGACTCGCCCGCGCCATGGTCGCCATGGCCTGCGACTTCGCCGCGTCCACCGAGGGCTACCGGGCGGTCTACCTGCACACCAACGTCGACATCCGCGGCGCCCGCCCGTTCTGGGACAGCGTCGCCAAGCAGATCTGCGACGCCCGCCTCACCGGCGAACACGGGCCGGGCTTCGCCACCGTCCACTACGAGATCCCGCTGCCGCACTGACGCGCCCCGCGCGCCGGGCGACACTGAGGCCATGAGGCTGTTCGCCGCCGTACTGCCGCCCGAGCCCGCCCTCGGGGAACTGGCCGACCGCGTCGCCCGGCTGAGGGCCCTCCCGGGGGCCGGGGGACTGCGCTGGACCGGGCCCGAGGGGTGGCACTTCACCCTCGCCTTCTACGGCGAGGTCGCCGACGCCGTCCTGCCCGACCTGAGCGAACGGCTCGGGCGGGCGGCGCACCGCCGCGCCCCGTACGCCCTGCGGATCGCGGGCGGCGGACGGTTCTCCGACCGGGTGCTGTGGGCGGGCGCCGAGGGGGACCTGGACGCGATGGGGTCGCTGGCCGACGCGGCGGTGGCGGCGGGCCGCCGCGCGGGCGTGCCCATGGGGCCGCACCGCCCCTACGCCCCGCACCTCACCCTCGCCAGGAAACGCACCGGCCACATGGACCTCGCCCCGTTCGCCGCCGCCCTCACCGGCTTCACCGGCACGGACTGGACGGCCGGCGCCCTCGCCCTCGTCCGCAGCCGCCCGCCCGCCCCCGGCGTCCCCGGCGACCGGCCCCGCTACGAGACGATCGCCTCCTGGCGGCTGGGACGCTGAGGCCGGGCGGCGGCGCCGGGTCGGCGCGGGCTCCGACCCCCGGCCCGGTTACGCTCAATGGGTGGACCCCAAGACCCGGAACCGGATCATGTCCGGACTGCTCGCCGTGCTGCTCATCGTCGTGATCGTGGCGGCGGCCGTGCGCTGAACCACCGAACCCCGAGAAGGCGTCCCTCCTCGCTGTGGGGGAGGGGCTTCGTCAGGTCGCCGGCGAAGCGCTCGCGGTACTCCTGGCAGTGGAGCAGGGCGTAGGTGCGGGAGAAGACGTCGTCCTTGGTGAGGGACGCGTCCTCCACCGGCCCACCGGAGGCGACTCCTGGCAGCGAAGCATGGCGCTCTTGCCTGGAGCGGGCTCGAAGCAGTTGGCTGGTGACTCATGAAGTACACACAGCTCGGACGTACCGGACTCAAGGTCAGCCGGCTTGTCCTCGGCACGATGAACTTCGGTCCGCAGACCGACGAATCGACCAGTCACGGCATCATGGATGCCGCCCTCGACGCAGGTCTGAACTTCGTGGACACCGCGAATGTGTATGGGTGGGGCGAGAACAAGGGCCGCACCGAGGAGATCATCGGTAACTGGTTCGCCCAGGGCGGTGACCGCCGCGACCGGACCGTCCTCGCCACCAAGGTGTACGGGAACATGGCGGGCGACGGCGAGCCGTGGCCCAACCACGACAAGCTCTCCGCGCTCAACATCAAGCGCGCGGTGGAAGCCTCGCTGAAGCGGCTGCGGACGGACCACATCGACGTCTACCAGTTCCACCACATCGACCGGCAGACGCCGTTCGAGGAGATCTGGCAGGCCATCGACGTACTGATCAAGGAAGGCAAGATCCTGTACGCGGGGTCGTCCAACTTCCCCGGCTACAAGATCGCGCAGGCCAACGAGAGCGCGAAGCGGCACGGCCGCGTCGGTCTGGTCAGCGAGCAGTGCCTGTACAACCTGGCCGAGCGCCGCGCCGAGATGGAGGTGATCCCGGCCGCGCAGGAGTACGGCCTCGGCGTCATCCCCTGGTCGCCACTGCACGGCGGACTGCTCGGCGGCGTGCTCAAGAAGGAGGAGACGTCGGGTCGCCGGACAAGCGGCCGCGCCGCGGACACCCTCAAGAACCCACAGGCCCGCGAGCAGATCCAGGCGTACGAGAACCTGCTCGACAAGCACGGCCTGGAGCCGGGCGAGGCGGCCCTGGCCTGGCTGCTCACCCGCCCCGGTGTGACCGGCCCGATCGTCGGCCCACGCACGCAGGAGCAGCTGGACTCGGCACTGCGTGCCCTTGACCTGGAGCTGAGCGGGGAACTGCTCACAGCTCTGGACGAGATCTTCCCTGGCCCCGGCCCTTCCCCGGAAGCCTTCGCCTGGTGATCATGCAGCACTCAGGGCCGTCGCTCGTTCCGACGGGCGACGGCCTCGTACGCACTGACGTCACACCGCCTGCTCCGGCGCGTGCCCCGGCGGGATGCCGCCCCCGGCGCGTCAGACGGCGCCCGCGGTGACGGGCGTCGCGGTGACGGGCGCCGGGTAGGGGGCGCCGATGCCCCACGCGCGGTGCAGGGCGTCCGCGAAGACGGCGGCGACGCGGTGTTCGCCCTCCGGGGAGAGATGGGTGCCGTCGCGGGTGTCGCGGTCGAGGTCCCAGTCCGCGGGCTGCCCGGTGAGCAGCAGCGGTGACGCGGGCGTCGACAGGTCGGCGACGGTCTCGGCCAGCAGGGCGTTGAAGCGGGCGCACTGCCCGGCGAACGCGGCGTCCTGCGCGGCCCGGACGTTGGGGACGACCGGCAGCAGTACGGCCCGGATGCCCGGGGAGGCGGCGCGGGCCCGCGTGAGGAACAGGCGGACGTTCTCGGCGGTCTGGTCGGCGTCGGTGTAGAAGCCGAGGTCGATCAGGCCGAGCGCGACCAGCAGCACCTCGGGCGTGTGCTCCCGCACCGCGTCGCCGATCAGCGGCGCCATGTGCAGCCAGCCCTCGCCCCAGCCGGCGAGATGGCGGCGGGCCGCCGCGGGGAAGGCGGGATCGGCGTACGCGTGGGAGGACGGCGCGTCCGCGGCCGGGTCGTAGAGGGTGTCGCGCGGGCCGACGAAGCGGCAGGGGGCCGGATGGGTCGCTTCGAGGTGCCGCCAGACGCGGTAGCGCCAGGTGAAGTCGCCGGCGGTGCCGATGGTGATGGAGTCGCCGACGCACATGATCCTCATCCGGCCATGATGGACGACGGCCACTACCGGCCGGTACGTGACCCTGGACACGCCCCGCGCGGGCCCGGCGGTCAGCCCTCGCCGGCCGGTTCCAGCAGGTGGAGCGCGTAGTGGAACGAGACGTCGTTCCTCAGCCGGTGCACCAGCGGCGCGAGCACACCGTGCTGGAGGGGGTACTTGCGCGCCAGGCAGCGGGCGGCGCGCCGGTACTCGGGCGAGTCCGGCGCGATCAGCCGGGCCCGCGCCCGGCGGGCGGGGCCGGTGGGGCGCCCGCGCCAGGTGGAACAGCACAGTTCCACCTCGGGACGGTTCCTGATCCGCTTGACCTTGCCCGCCTTGCCGAACGTACGGAAGTAGGCGCGGTCCCCGTCCACGGCGAGGGTCACCGGCGTGCCCACCCCCGTACCGTCCCGCCGGAACGTGGTGAGCAGGACCGCGCCCTGGCGGACGAACGGGGCGAGCCCGGGATCGGTGATGACGGTCATGCCTTCCATCCAGGCACACCCGGCCCGGCACGTCCCCTCGGGCGCGTCCGTCCGGGCGGCGCCCGCCCGCTCCCCGGGCCGGACTCCCGGAGAGCGGCGGACGAGATCAGCGGCGCCCGTTC
>NZ_JCANQV010000121.1:0-16976 GCF_059553635.1 Candidatus Streptomyces philanthi | reverse complement strand
GACGGGACGAACGACGCCCCGGCGCTGGCGCAGGCGGATGTCGGCGTGGCGATGAACACCGGGACCTCGGCCGCGAAGGAGGCCGGGAACATGGTGGACCTCGACTCCAACCCCACGAAGCTCATCGAGATCGTGGAGATCGGCAAGCAACTCCTGATCACCCGGGGCGCGCTGACCACGTTCTCCATCGCCAACGACGTCGCGAAGTACTTCGCGATCATTCCCGCGATGTTCGCCGTCGCCTACCCCGGCCTCGACACCCTCAACATCATGAGGCTGTCCAGCCCCCACTCCGCCATCCTGTCCGCGATCATCTTCAACGCGCTGATCATCGTCGCGCTGGTCCCCCTCGCCCTGAAGGGCGTGCGTTACCGGCCCGTCAGCGCCGACCGCCTGCTCCGCCGCAACTTGACCGTCTTCGGCCTCGGCGGCCTCATCGCCCCCTTCATCGGCATCAAACTCATCGACCTCCTCATCTCCCTGATCCCCGGAATCGGGTGACCGCCATGAACAACTCCCTCCGCAACGGCGCCCGGCTCCTCACCGCGGGACTGCGCGCCCTGCTCGTCCTCACCGTGGTCTGCGGCGTCCTCTACCCCCTCGCCGTCACCGGCGTCGCCCAAGCCGCCTTCCACGACAAGGCCAACGGGTCCGAGATCCGCGACCAGGGACGGCCCGTCGGCTCCGCCCTCCTCGGCCAGCGCTACGACAAGGGCCACGACGCCCACGGCAAGCCCGTCCCGGACCTGCGCTACTTCCAGCCCCGCCCCTCCGACGGGCTCGGCAGCAACCGCGACAACGGCGTCAACACCCGGTACGACCTCCAGGTCTCCGGCGCCACCAACCTGGGCGCCACCAACACCCGGCTCACCGACTCCGTGGAACAGCGCAAGAAGTGGGTCGCCACCACCTACGGCGTCCGCCCGTCGCAGGTCCCGCCGGACGCCGTGACCTCCTCCGGCTCCGGACTCGACCCCGACATCTCACCCGCCTACGCCCATCTCCAGGCCCCCCGGGTCGCCCGCGAGAACAGCCTCCCCACCCGCACCGTCGACCAACTGGTCACCGACCACACGACGGGACGCGTCCTGGGATTCATGGGCGAACCCCGGGTGAACGTCCTGGAGCTGAACGTCGCACTGCGGGAAGCGGTGCGCAGGCACCGGTGATGCTGTGCCGGAACTGCGGTGGCCCACGCCGGTAGGTGTGGGTCACCGCGGTGGTGTGCTGTCCGGGGGCTTTCGCGGCGGTGTGCTTCGCTGTGCCGGGGCGACGGGCTGCTGTCTTGGTGCGGCGAGGTGCACCGCCGGCCCGTTCGGTGCGGGTCGCCGGGAGTTATCCACAGGCGTTGCCGGGTCCGGCGCGCGCTCCGCATACTGACGCAACCGGCCGATGCCGTAAGGCGGAACGGGGCCGGAGCGACGAACTGCGGGCGCGAAGGGGGCGACGGGGTTGCGGCAACCGTCCGACGGAACGGCGGTAGCGGCGGCGGGAGGACGGGGCCTCGGGCGCCGGCAGGGCGTGGTGCCGCACGAGGTCCGGCTGCACGTCTTGTGGGGGATCGCGTGAGGCGTCGCCGGAAACGGTGATGACGGGAACGAAGGGGGAACCGACATGACGGACGCGGACGGCGGGAGCAGGCGGGCGGGGAGTGGCAACGGCCGGCCTGCGGGCGCGCAACTGGGCGGAGCAGGGGAGACGACGGAGACGGCCGACGGTACCCCGGCCGGCACTGCCGCGAGAGCAGGGACGGCTACGGTGCCCGGACCGACGGACGGGCCGATGGTCGTCGTCGAGGACCTGCACCGCAGTTACGGAACCGGGGCGCACGCCGTGCACGCCCTGCGCGGGGTGTCGTGCACCGTCCCCCGTGGCGAACTGGTCGCCCTGCGCGGCAGATCCGGCTCCGGAAAAACCACCCTGCTCAACCTCGTCGGCGGCCTGGACACCCCCGACTCCGGCCGGATCACCGTCGACGGCACGGCCTTGGCGGAACTGGACGAGAACGACCTGCTGGCCATGCGCCGTGACCGCATCGGCTTCGTGTTCCAGACCTTCGGCCTCATACCGATCCTCAGCGCCGCCGAGAACGTCGGCATACCCCTGCGCCTCAACAACGTCCCACCGAGGGAACGGGAGGAACGTGTCGCACTGCTGCTGTCCCTCGTCGGCCTCGCCGACCATGCCGAGCAGCGCCCCGGCGAACTCTCCGGCGGCCAGCAGCAGCGCGTCGCCGTCGCCCGCGCCCTCGCCAACCGCCCGGCACTGCTCATCGCGGACGAGCCAACAGGCCAACTGGACACCGATACGGGCCTGGAGGTGATGGAACTCCTGCGCGCGGTCGTCCGCAGCGAGGGCGTCACAGCCCTGGTCGCAACCCACGACGCCAACCTCCTCGGCCTCGCCGACCGCGTCCTGGCCCTGAACGACGGGGTGATCACGGAGGAGGGGTGAGGTGAGTGGTGGACGGAGGGTGCCAGCAGGGAGGGGCGGGTGTGGTGGGGTGCGGTGCGATGGGGAGGAGCACGGTGTGGAGAGGGAGCGGGAGCGGCCGTGGTGCGGTGAGTGAGCGAGTCGTGGGGGATCCGAGCGTGTAGCACTGCGGGAGAAGTGTGAGGAGGGGCGGGTAGGGCTGGCGCGCGGAGTGGTCGGCGTGGAGTGGCGCGGTGCGGGGGCGACGGGCGATGGGGGGACTGCGGGGCGCAGTGATGGCTCTGTGTGAGGAGGCGGTGGGGCGTGGGGCGGGAGGGGTGGGGTGGGGGAGGGGGAGGCCCCCCGGGGGGAGAGCAAAGGGACAATGAACCCCGACCAGGACACGGCACTCAGCCGCGTCCCCTGTGGCAGGAGTACGAGCACGTGTCCCAGAGACAGGGAGTCCCCACCCCCGGCGAAGCGCCCTCCGGCGGCGGCCACGCGCTGCGCGCGGACTGTGCCAACTGTTTCGCGCTGTGCTGTGTCGCGCTTCCCTTCGCGGCATCGGCTGACTTCGCGGTCGGCAAGGACGCCGGGCGTCCGTGCACCAACCTTCGTACGGACTTCCGTTGCGGTATCCACACCGAGCTCCGCGAGCGGGGCTTCGCCGGCTGCACCGTCTTCGACTGCTTCGGCGCCGGGCAGAAGGTCTCGCAGAAGACGTTCGGCGGGCGGGACTGGCGGCAGGACCCGCGCACCGCGCGCCGGATGTTCGAGGTGTTCCCCGTGATGCGGCAACTCCACGAACTTCTCTGGTACTTGACCGAGGCCCTGGCGCTGCCCCGGGCCCGCAGTTTGCGCGAGGAGCTGCGCCGCGCACTCGACGCCACCGACCGTCTCACCCAGGGCAGCGCCGCGGAGTTGGCCGCGACGGATGTGGCGGCGGTACGCGGGGACGTCAATGCGTTGCTGTTGCGTGTCAGCGAGATGGTGCGGGCCGGTGTACCGGGCCGCAAGAAGAATCACCGCGGCGCTGACCTCATCGGGGCCAGGCTTCGCGGCGCCGATCTACGAGGCGCCAACCTGCGCGGCGCCTACCTGATCGCGGCTGACCTCACTGGGGCCGACCTTCGGACCGCCGACCTGATCGGCGCGGACCTCCGCGACGCACGGCTGAGCGGCGCCGACCTCACCGGAAGCCTCTTCCTCACCCAGGCCCAGGTCGACGCGGCCAAAGGGGACACCGCGACCAGGCTGCCGTCGTCCCTCAGCCACCCCGCCCACTGGTAATACGACGCGGCGCCCGGCACCCGCACCACGTCGACACACGCCCCCGGAGACGCGCCGACCCACGCCGAACACCGCGCCCGATACATGACCGGCGCCCCCCCACCATCAGGCGCCCACCGCTCCGCCCCTCACCACACGTCCCCCTCCCGCCAGTCGCACACCAGCGTCCCGTCCAGATCGAGCGGCGCGGCGCCGGGCAGTACGTACAGGGAACCGTCCTCCTCCGGGGTGCGGCGGATGCCGTCCGGAGTGAGGGCCGAGGAGGGGCCGCGCCACAGGTGCCAGCCGCGGGAGGCGTAGAAGGCGCCGGCCTCGTCGGCGGCGCAGAGGGCGCCCAGGTCGTAGGCGTCGCGCACCACGCGTTCGAGTGCCGCCATCAGGGCCGCGCCGTGGCCGCGCCGGCGCCGGTCCGCGCGGACGGCCACGCCTTCGACGTAGCCGCAGCGCAGTGCCCGGCCGCCGTGCAGCAGCCGGCGCTGGACGACGGACGCGTGCCCGATGAGGGTTCCGTTCTCGTGGAGGAGGGCGTGGAGCCCGCCCTGAGCGTGTTCCCAGTCCTCGGGGCTCAGCCCGTCGAAGGCTTCGTCAAGGAGGGTGCGGGCGGCGTCGCGGGCGGCCGGGGGCAGGTCGGCGGTGTGACAGACGGTGAGGTCGGGGCCGGAGTGGTGTGGGTCGGTCATGGGGCCATGCTGGCAGCCGGGGCGTACGAGGTGCGAGGAATTTCGGGTGTCACCCGGACGGGTGGACCCCTTGGTCCATCAGGGTCTCGTCAAGACCTGCCGTGAACTCCCCGACCGTCCCTTTTGTCAGGGTGCGTGGTCGGTACTGTCGGGTCAGGCCCAGCCCGGTGGGGGCGGCCTTCACGTAAGACAATGGGGCCATGGCACGCGGCAAGCTACGGATATACCTCGGCGCGGCACCGGGCGTCGGTAAGACGTACGCGATGCTGTCGGAGGCGCACCGGCGTGCGGAGCGTGGCACGGACGTGGTCGTGGGGTTCGTGGAGCACCACGGCAGGCCGCGGACCGAGGTCATGCTGCACGGCCTGGAGCAGCTGCCCCGTCGTGAGCTGGACTACCGCGACGCGGTCTTCACCGAGATGGACGTGGACGCGGTGCTGGCGCGCCGTCCGGCCGTGGCGCTCGTCGACGAACTGGCGCACACCAATGTCCCCGGTTCGCGCAACGCCAAGCGGTGGCAGGACATTGAGGAGCTGCTGGAGGCGGGGATCGATGTGATCTCGACCGTCAACATCCAGCATCTGGAGTCACTCGGTGATGTCGTGGAGTCGATAACCGGCGTACGGCAGCGGGAGACCGTGCCGGACGAGGTGGTGCGGCGGGCCGGTCAGATCGAGCTTGTCGACATGTCGCCACAGGCACTCCGCCGCCGCATGGCGCACGGGAACATCTACCAACCCGACAAGGTGGACGCCGCGCTCTCCAACTACTTCCGGCCGGGCAATCTGACGGCGCTGCGCGAGTTGGCGCTGCTGTGGGTCGCCGACCGTGTCGACGAATACCTTCAGCAATATCGCGCCGAGCACTCCATCCGCTCCACCTGGCAGGCGCGTGAGCGCATTGTCGTCGGTCTGACGGGCGGGCCCGAGGGGCGGACGCTCATCCGGCGTGCCGCCCGGATGGCGGCCAAGGGCTCGGGCAGTGAGGTGCTGGCCGTGTACATAGCCCGCAGCGACGGGCTGACGTCCGCCTCCCCCAAGGAGCTCGCCGTCCAGCGCACCCTGGTCGAGGATCTTGGCGGGACGTTTCACCACGTCATCGGCGACGACATCCCGGCCGCCCTGCTGGAGTTCGCCCGCGGGGTGAACGCCACCCAGATCGTCCTGGGCTCCAGCCGCCGCAAGACCTGGCAGTACGTCTTCGGGCCCGGCGTCGGCGTTACCGTCGCCCGTGACTCCGGTCCCGACCTCGACGTCCACATCGTCACGCACGACGAGGTGGCCAAGGGGCGCGGGCTGCCGGTGGCCCGTGGCGCGCGGCTGGGCCGGGCGCGGATCATCGCCGGCTGGCTGGTCGGCGTGGCCGCCCCCGCCCTGCTGTCGCTGCTGCTCACCAGCGTGGAGGACGGACCGGGGCTCGCCAACGATGTCCTGCTCTTCCTCTTCCTGACCGTGGTGGCCGCGCTGCTGGGCGGCCAGTTGCCGGCGCTGGCGTCGGCGGCGGTCGGTTCGCTGCTGCTGAACTTCTACTTCACCCCGCCCACCCACACCCTGACGGTCAGCGATCCGCAGAACATCTTCGCCATAGTGATCTTCTTCTCGGTGGCGGTCTCGGTGGCCTCTGTCGTCGATCTCGCGGCCCGCCGCACCCACCAGGCCGCCCGGCTGCGCGCCGAGTCGGAGATCCTCTCGTTCCTCGCGGGCAGCGTGCTGCGCGGGGAGACGAGCCTGGACGCGCTGCTGGAGCGGGTGCGCGAGACGTTCGCGATGGACACCGTCGCGCTGCTGGAGCGGCGCAGCGACGTCGATCCGTGGACCTGCGCGGGCCGTGCGGGCGGTGACGACGGCGCGCCCCTGCTGCGTCCCGAGGACGCGGACGTGGACATGCCGGTCAGCGACCACATGGCGCTGGCGCTGCGGGGGCGGGTGCTGCCGGCCGAGGACCGCCGGGTGCTGGCCGCGTTCGCCGCGCAGGCCGCCGTCGTCCTGGATCGCCAGCGGCTGATGGGGGAGGCCGCGCAGGCCCGGGAGCTGGCCGAGGGCAACCGGATCAGGACGGCGCTGCTCGCGGCGGTCAGCCACGACCTGCGGACGCCGCTGGCGGGCATCAAGGCGTCCGTCACCTCCCTGCGCTCGGACGACGTCGCCTGGTCCGAGGAGGACGAGGCCGAGCTGCTGGCCGGTATCGAGGCGGGCGCGGACCGGCTGGACCACCTGGTCGGCAATCTGCTGGACATGTCCCGGTTGCAGACCGGGACGGTCACCCCGCTGATAAGGGAGACCGACCTCGACGAGGTGGTGCCGATGGCGTTGGGCGGGGTGCCGGAGGGCAGTGTGCTGCTGGACATTCCCGAGGCGCTGCCGATCGTCGCGGTCGATCCCGGGCTGCTGGAGCGCGCGGTCGCCAATCTCGTCGAGAACGCGGTGAAGTACAGCCCGGACGGCGAGGGGGTGCTGGTGGCTGCGAGCGCGCTCGGCGACCGCGTGGAGCTGCGGATCGTCGACCGCGGGCCCGGGGTGCCGGACGATGCGAAGGACCGGATCTTCGAGCCGTTCCAGCGCTACGGGGACGCGCCGCGCGGCGCGGGGGTGGGCCTCGGGCTGGCCGTGGCCCGTGGTTTCGCGGAGGCGATGGGCGGCACGCTCGCCGCGGAGGACACCCCGGGCGGCGGGATGACGATGGTGCTCACGCTGCGCGCCGCGGCCGGGCGGCCGCCGGCCCGGCCCGGTCTGCCGGCCCAGGCGACCTCATGAGCGCCGCACCGAGACCCCGTCGGGCGGGCCCCGTCCGCCGGACACCGACACCACGAGGAGAACGCCAGTGAACCGGGTGCTTGTGGTCGATGACGAGCCGCAGATCGTCCGCGCCCTCGTGATCAACCTGAAGGCGCGCAAGTACGAGGTCGACGCCGCACCCGACGGTGCCACCGCCCTCCGGCTCGCCGCCGCCCGCCACCCCGACGTCGTCGTCCTGGACCTGGGCCTGCCCGACATGGACGGCGTGGACGTGATCAAGGGACTGCGGGGCTGGACGCGGGTGCCGATCCTGGTGCTGTCCGCCCGGCAGACGTCCGACGAGAAGGTCGAGGCGCTGGACGCGGGCGCGGACGACTACGTCACCAAGCCGTTCGGCATGGACGAGCTGCTGGCGCGGTTGCGGGCGGCGGTGCGGCGCGCGGAGCCGACCGGTCCGGCCGAGGCGCCGGTGGTCGTGGAGACCGACGGGTTCACCGTCGACCTGGCCGCGAAGAAGGTCAACCGCGACGGCCGTGACATCCGGCTGACGCCCACGGAGTGGCATCTGCTGGAGGTGCTGGTGCGCAACGCGGGCCGGCTGGTGAGCCAGAAGCAGCTGCTCCAGGAGGTGTGGGGGCCGTCGTACGGCAAGGAGACCAACTATCTGCGGGTCTACATGGCCCAGCTGCGCCGCAAGCTGGAGGGCGACCCCTCGCACCCGCGCCACTTCATCACCGAGCCGGGCATGGGCTACCGCTTCGAGAAGTGACGGCGGGCGGGCGGCCGGGGCCCGTCCGGGCCGCTTCCGGGCGGCCGTGCACGGGCCGTGATCAGGGCCGCGTGCACCGGTACGCTGGACGCATGAGTGCTGGTACGCGATCCGAGAAGCCGGCCGGCCGCTTCCGCCGGCTGCTCGACAGGCTGTCGTCCTCCGAGGAGGAGCTGCAGACCGCCGAGCTGCGCGAGGACACGGAGGCGACGGGCTGCACCCGGATATGCGACTGTGACGACCGCCAGATCGTGAAGGTCACCGGCACCCTGCGGCATGTGACGCTGCGGCCGCGTGCCGGGGTGCCCGCGCTGGAGGCGGAGCTGTTCGACGGTTCCGCCGCCCTCGACGTGGTGTGGCTGGGCCGCCGCTCCATCGTGGGCATCGAGCCGGGCCGCAAGCTCATCGCCTCGGGCCGGATCTCGATGAGCCACGGGCGCCGGGTGCTCTTCAATCCGAAGTACGAACTCCGACCGCTCGGACAGGAGTAGCCGGTGACGTCTTACGACCGACCGACCACCGACCCTTCCCCGCACGCCCCGCCGCCCGCAGCCCCGGACGGTGACGGGCCCGGCCCCTCGGGGGACACCGACAGCAAGGCCGTGACGGAGGCGGCGCTGTTCGAGGCGTTCGGCGGGGTCCGCGGCATGGTGGAGACGGTGCTGCCGGGTCTGCTGTTCGTCGCGATCTTCACGGTGAACAAGGACCTGCACGTCTCGGCGATCGCCGCGCTCGCGGTGTCCCTGGTGCTCGCCGCCGTCCGCCTGGTCCGCAAGGACACCGTCAAGCACGCCTTCGGCGGCGTCTTCGGTGTCGCGTTCGGCGTCGTCTTCGCGATGATGACCGGCAACGCCAAGGACTTCTACCTGCCGGGCATGCTCTACACCCTCGGGCTGGCGCTTGCGTACATCGTCACGACGCTGGCTGGGGTGCCGCTGATCGGCCTGATCCTGGGCCCGGTGTTCAAGGAGAACCTCTCCTGGCGCACCCGCAACCCCGGCCGGCGGACGGCGTACGCCAAGGCCAGCTGGGCGTGGGGGCTGATCCTCCTCGCCAAGTGCGCGATCCTCTTCCCGCTGTACTGGTGGGCGGACACCACCCACCTCGGCTGGGTGCTGATCGCGCTGAAGATCCCGCCGTTCCTGCTGGCCGTCTACCTGACCTGGGTGTTCCTGGCGAAGGCGCCGCCACCCATCGACGTGTTCGCGGAGATGGAGGCGCGGGAACGGGCGGAGCAGGAGGCCGAGAGGGCGCGGGAGCGCGAGCGGGAGGCGTCCGGTGCGGGCGCCTCGGTCCGGCCGCCCGCGGAGGGCGGACGCCACCGCCGCTGACACCGTACGGACGAGGGCCCGGGAACCACACGGTTCCCGGGCCCTCACCGTTTTCCCGTACCTATGACGGGGTCACTGCTCCTCGCGGCGCACCGACAGCAGGTCCTCCAGCTGTTCCTCGCGCGACTGGGCCGCCACGAACAGCAGCTCGTCGCCGGCCTCCAGCGCGTCCTCCTTGTTGGGCGTCAGCACCCGGGTGCCGCGGATGATGGTGACCAGCGAGGTGTCCTCGGGCCAGGCGACGTCCCCCACGCGGGTGCCCGCCAGCGCGGCCTCCGGCGGAAGCGTCAGCTCGACGAGATTGGCGTCGCCGTGGCTGAAGCGCAGCAGCCGGACCAGGTCGCCGACGCTCACCGCCTCCTCGACCAGCGCGGACATCAGCCGCGGGGTGGACACCGCGACATCGACGCCCCACGCCTCGTTGAACAGCCACTCGTTCTTGGGGTTGTTGACGCGGGCGACGACCCGCGGCACGCCGTACTCCGTCTTGGCGAGCAGCGACACGACGAGGTTGACCTTGTCGTCGCCGGTCGCCGCGATGACGACGTTGCAGCGCTGGAGGGCTGCCTCGTCCAGCGAGGTGATCTCGCAGGCGTCGGCCAGCAGCCACTCGGCGAGCGGCACCCGCTCGACGGAGATGGCGGTGGGCGCCTTGTCGATGAGCAGGATCTCGTGCCCGTTCTCCAGCAGTTCGCCCGCGATGGAACGGCCCACCGCGCCTGCTCCGGCAATCGCGACCCTCATGCGCCGGCCTCCTCGGGACCTTCGGCGAACGCGGCCTCGACCGCTTCGACGTCGTCGGTGCGCATCATCACGTGCACCAGGTCGCCCTCCTGGAGCACCGTCTGCGAGGTCGGCAGCATCGCCTCACCCAATCGGGTGAGGAAGGCGACGCGGACGCCCGTCTCCTCCTGCAGCTTGCTGATCTTGTGGCCGACCCAGGCCGGGGAGGTGTGCACCTCGGCGAGCTGGACGCCGCCGCTGGGGTCGCGCCACAGCGGTTCGGCGCCCGACGGCAGCAGCCGGCGCAGCATCTGGTCGGCGGTCCAGCGGACCGTGGCGACGGTGGGGATGCCCAGCCGCTGGTAGACCTCGGCGCGCCGGGGGTCGTAGATGCGGGCCGCGACGTTCTCCACGCCGAACATCTCGCGGGCGACCCGGGCGGCGATGATGTTGGAGTTGTCGCCGCTGGAGACGGCGGCGAAGGCGCCCGCCTCCTCGATGCCGGCCTCGCGCAGGGTGTCCTGGTCGAAGCCGACGCCGGTGACCCGGCGCCCGCCGAAGGAGGAGCCCAGGCGGCGGAACGCGGTCGGGTCCTGGTCGACCACGGCGATGGTGTGCCCCTGGCTCTCCAGGGTCTGCGCGAGCGCGGAGCCGACGCGCCCGCACCCCATGATGACGATGTGCACCTGCACCTACCCCGCAGTCCTGGTCATCCCGCCGACCTGCACGAACACCCTGCTCACTCTTCTTTCTCCGCCTGCCGGGCAACAACGAGGCGAACCGCGTACGGCGGTGCCTGGGAACGAGCTTAAGCCGCCCGGCCCGCGCTGCCCGCATCCGAGGGTGCCAAGCTCCGTGCCGGACCGCGCCGTGCCCGCGTGGTGACGGTGAGCGAGCGTTCCGGAGGGGGCCGAGGGGCCTGCGGGGGGAAGGGACTGCGCGCGGCTCCCGGAGTGCCGCGAACCGGGTGCGGCGGCGGCCGGTGATACGGCACGCTACGACGCGTGTCCAACCTGCCACATCAGTCCCAACAGGAGCCATCCGCCCCGCACATGGTGGTCTGCGGCGACGACGCCCTCGCCCACCGGATCGCCGTCGAACTCCGCGACGTCTACGGCGAACGGGTCCTCCTCGTCCTGCCCTCCGCCCGGGAACCGGACCGGCCCCGCATCCCCGCACCCCGCGGACTGGGCCGGGCCACCGCCCTGTGGGAACGCGTCTCGGCCGCCGTCGTCCGCTCCCCTTCCGTACCCGACGGGCCGCCCGGCGACGGCGGCCCCCTGCGGGTCCTGGAGGCGCCCCGGCCCGACGACGAGGCGCTGACCGCCGCGCGGATCGGCGAGGCCGCCGCGCTGGCGCTGGTCCATGACGACGACGAGACCAACATCCACGCGGCGCTGCGCGCCCGCCGCCTCAACCCCCGTATCCGCCTGGTCATCCGCCTCTACAACCGCAAGCTCGGCCTCCAACTGGCGGAGCTGCTGGACCAGGCCGCGGCCGTCACCGCCCGGGAGAGCGGCGGCACGGTCGCGGACGCCTCAACGACGGTGCTGTCCGACGCCGACACCGTGGCACCCGCCCTCGCGGCCACCGCCGTCTCCGGGACCAGCAAGGTCGTGGAGGCCGACGGACTGCTGCTGCGCGCCGTCGAACGCGCACCCGACCACGCGGACCGGCCCTCCCTGGGCACCCTGGCACTGCTCTCCCCGCCGTCCGACGCCCCCGACGCGCCCTCCGGGGGTGACGAGGGGCCGGTGCTGCTGCCCGACGACACGGCGGTCGCGGCGGCCGCCGGACGCAGCACCCTCGTCCTGGAGACCGTCTCCTACCGGGGACGGCCGGTCCCCGGCAAGGTGCTGCGCGGCCGCGGCGCCCCGCTCGGCTCGCTGTTCTCCCGCCGGCTGCGCTGGTCGCTCGCCGGTTTCGTCGGCGCCGTGCTGGCGCTCGCCGTCGCGTCCTGGCTCGTCGCGGGCGGCTCCCCGCTGCACGCCGCGTACATCACCCTGCTCGACCTGTTCGCCATCGACGACCCGGCGCTGGACGAACCCCTCTCCCGCAAGGTGCTGCAACTTCTCTCCGGACTGACGGGGCTGCTGATGCTGCCGGTGCTGCTCGCCGCCGTCCTGGAGGCGCTGGGCACCTTCCGCAGTGCCTCGGCGCTGCGGCGTCCGCCGCGCGGACTGTCCGGACACGTGGTGCTGCTGGGACTGGGCAAGGTCGGCACCCGGGTACTGGCCCGGCTGCACGAGATGCGCATCCCCGTGGTGTGCGTGGAGGCCGACCCCGAGGCCCGCGGCATCGCACTGGCCCGCCGGCTGCGCGTACCCACCGTATTGGGTGACGTCACCGACGAGGACGTACTGGAGGCCGCGAAGATCCGGCGGGCCCGTACGCTGCTCGCGTTGACGAGTGCGGACAGCACCAACCTGGAGGCCGCGCTGTGCGCGCGGGCGCTCACGCCCCGGCTGCGGGTGACGCTGCGGCTGTACGACGACCGGTTCGCCACCGCTGTCTACCGCACCCTGCGCGCCGCGCACCCCCGCGCCCTGACCCGCAGCCGCAGCGTCAGCTTCCTGGCCGCGCCCGCCTTCGCCGGGGCGATGATCGGCCGTCAGATCCTCGGCGCCGTACCCGTGGAGCGGCGGGTGCTGCTGGTCGCCCGCCTGGAGGCGCGCGGCCACCCGGAGCTGGCGGGCCGCCCGGTCGGCGAGGTGACGCGGCCCGGCCGGTGGCGGGTGCTGGCCGTGGACACCTCGGCACCCGGTGGCGAAGGGCCCGTGGAGCACGGCCCGGCACGCCTGGTGCAGGACCTCGGTGACGGCTACGTCCTGCGCCCCGAGGACCGGGTGCTGCTGGTCGCCACCCGGGAGGGAGTGGGCGAACTGCTGGGCCGGCGTCCGCAGACTGCCGGGATCCGGCAAGATTGAGGGGTTCCCGGTGTCCGGGTTCCGGCAATCAGCGTGCGAGGAGTGGATGACGTGAGGGGTCTGCACGGGGGAGCGCGGCATGCCGTGCTCCGGCGAAAGGCGCGGGCGGCGGTGTGCGGGGACACCCGGTGAGCCGGCGCACCGCACCCGAGGCCGACGTGTCGCCGCCCGGCATAGCCGACGACTTCCTGGACGGCTACGGCACCCTGCTCCGCGAGGTCTCGGACACCGGCAGACGCATCAGCCGCCCGGAACTCGACGCCCTGCGCGCCCTGGGGGAGCGGGCCGCCGAGTCCGGGCACGGCCTGCGCGACCTCGTCGACCTCTATCTCGACGAGACCCGCAGGCTGTGGGGCACACTGCCCGGCGTGGCGCGGGCCGCCGGCGCCGTCGAGCGGGCCAGGACGGGCGACGCGCTGCTCGCCGCCGTCGGCGCGGCGATCTCCGCGCTCGGCGAGGGCCATGAGCGTGCCCAGCGGCTGGCGGTGCGCCAGGAGGAGGCCGCCCGCCGCGAGTTCATCGACGACCTGCTCTACGGGCGCAGCGACCTGGGGCGGCTCGCCGAACGCGCCGAACGCTTCGGGCTGCGGCTCGCCGAGGAGCACGCGGTGGCCGTCGCCGTCGGGGACGAACCGTTCGACGACGTGCACCCCCTCGCCCGGCGCGTCGAGCGCGAGATGGTGGGCCGCTTCGGCGACCGCGATGTGCTGATCGCCACCAAGGACGGCCGGCTGATCTGCGTCGGCGCCAGCGGCGAACGGGCCGTACTGGACGCCTTCGCCGCCCGCGCCCGCACCGGCGGGCCGGGCCACGGCGGCGCCCGGAAGGTGGCCATCGGCCGGCCGCACTCCGGCGCGGGCGGCGTGGTGCGCTCCTACGAGGAGGCGCTGGGCGCCCTGGACCTCGCCGGGCACCTGGAGCTGACCGACCCGGTGCTGCGCGCCTCGGACCTCCTGGTCTTCCCCGTCCTGCTGCGCGACCGGGCCGCCATGGCCGACCTCGTACGGACGGTGCTGGGGCCGCTGACCGAGGCGCGGGGCGGCGCCGGGCCGCTGCTGGAGACACTGTCGGCGTGCGCGGCGGCCGGTTACGTCAACGCGGAGGCGGCCCGCCGGCTCAACGTCAGCGTCCGCACCCTGACCTACCGGCTGGACCGCATCAAGTTCCTCACCGGCTACGACCCGGCCGACGGGCTGCAACGCTTCACCCTGGAGACCGCGGCGATGGGCGCCCGGGTGATGGGCTGGCCGGACACGCCGCTCTAAGGGGCCGTCCCCGCACCCGCTCACCCCCGTTCCCCGGCCCGCCGAAGGCCGCGGAACGGGGCCCCGTAGGGCGCTTCGAGGTCCTCGTACGGCGATAGCAGGTCATCAGGAACGCATAAAGATTGCCGGGATCTGGCAATGTGCCGGCCCCGGATGTGCTGCCACGATGTCCCCGTCGGCAGGCGCCGGCGTCGGTACGGCAACGGGGGCACGGTCATGGGCGATTTCCTGCACGCCGCACTCGCATTTCCCGCGGTGTTGTTCAGCTTCGCGCTGCTGGTCGTCGTCCTGTACTGGCTGCTGGTGCTGATCGGCGGTGCCGGTGTGCACATCCTCGACGGGGGTGAGGATGGCCACGCCGGTGCCGCCGGTCTGCCGCTGACGGTCACACTGTCGCTGGGCGTTGTGATCGCCTGGCTCGTGACCCTCGCCGGGGCCGCGCTGACCGAGGAACCATCGCTGCGGGCCGCCGCACTGGTCCTCGCGCTGGCCGCCGCCTGGGGCGGCACCCGCGCCGCCGGCCGACTGGCCCGCCGCGTACTGCCCCCTGAACGGGTCGCCTCCCGCGACGACTTCGTCGGACGCGTCTGCGTCATCCGCACCGGCACCGTCACCGTCGACTTCGGCCAGGCCGAGGTGCACGCCGAGGACGGGTCCGCCGCGATCGTGCAGGTGCGCAGCGACGAGACCGGACTGCGCGCGGGCAGCAGCGCCCTCATCTTCGACCACGACGCCGACGGCGAGTTCTTCCGGGTCATGCCCTACGACGGGGTCCTCGACCCGCACCGGCCCGCCGCCTGAGCCGGCCGCCCCGCGCGCACCGACACCGCGCCCAGGGCCAGCTCGACACGTCGTCATATCCCCCTATCGACAAAGGGATTCACCGATGGATGCCATCAGCGTAGGAATCGGCGTGACCATCGCCGTCGTCGTGCTCGTCGTCCTGGTGGCGGTACTCGCCGTCACCCGGCTCTACCGCAAGGTCCACCAGGGCCAGGCACTGATCGTCTCCAAGTACCGCAAGGTCGACGTCACCTTCACCGGCGCCGTGGTCCTCCCCGTGCTGCACAAGGCCGAGGTCATGGACATCTCGGTGAAGACCATCGAGATCGGCCGCACCGGCAACGAGGGCCTGATCTGCAAGGACAACATCCGCGCCGACATCCGTATCGCCTTCTTCGTCCGCGTCAACAAGACACGTGAGGACGTCGTCAAGGTCGCCCAGGCGATCGGCACCGAACGCGCCAGCCACGACGCGACCCTCCAGGCGCTGTTCAACGCGAAGTTCAGCGAGGCGCTCAAGACCGTCGGCAAGCAGCTCGACTTCCAGGACCTCTACACCAAGCGCGACGAGTTCCGCGACCGCATCATCGCGGTCATCGGCACCGACCTCAACGGCTACAGCCTGGAGGACGCGGCCATCGACTACCTGGAGCAGACCCCGCTGGCGCAGCTGGACGGCGACAACATCCTCGACGCCCAGGGCATCCGCAAGATCACCGAACTGACCGCGATCGAGCACGTCCGCACCAACGAGTACCAGCGCAACGAGGAGAAGGAGATCACCCGCCAGAACGTCGAGGCCCGCGAGGCCGTCCTCGAACTCCAGCGACGCCAGGCCGACGCGGAGATCAAGCAGAAGCGGGAGATCGAGATCGTCCGGGCCCGCGAGGAGGCCGAGACCGCCCGCGTCCAGGCCGAGGAGCGGCTGCGCTCGCACGCCGCGCACCTCAAGACCGAGGAGGCGCTCGGCGTCCAGAACGAGAACCGCGAACGCGAGATCGCGGTGGCCGCGAAGAACCGCGAGCGGGTCCTCGCCATCGAGACCGAACGCATCGAGAAGGACCGGCTGCTGGAGGTCATCGCCCGCGAACGGGAGACGGAGCTGACGCGGATCGCCGCCGACAAGGAGGTCGAGGCGGAGAAGCGGGAGATCGCCGACGTCGTCCGCGAGCGCATCGCCGTCGAGAAGACCGTCGCCGCCCAGGAGGAGGAGATCAAGAAGCTGCGCACCGTCGAGGAGGCCGAGCGGGAGCGCCGCGCCATGGTCATCCGCGCCGAGGCGGAGGCCCAGCAGCGGCTCGTCAAGGACATCAAGGCCGCCGAGGCCGCCGAACAGGCCGCCGCCCACCGGGCGGCCGAGGAGATGACCCTCGCCGAGACCCGCCACAAGACCGCCGAACTCGACGCCCAGGCCAAGGTGCGCCTCGCCGAGGGCATCAAGGCCGAGGCCGCGGCCGCCGGCCTTGCCGAGGCGGAGGTCCGCGAGCGCGGCGCCCGGGCCACCGAGGCCGCCGGGCGCGCCGAGGCCGAGGCCGTCGGGGCACGGCTGCGCGCCGAGGCGGAGGGCGCCCGCGCCAGGGCCCTGGCCGAGGCCGAGGGCACCAGGGAGCAGGCCCTCGCCGACGCCGTCGCCATCGGCGAGAAGCTCAAGGCCGAGGCCGCCGGACTGACCGAGAAGGCCGCCGCGATGGCCGCCCTCGACGCGGCGAGCCGGGAGCACGAGGAGTACCGGCTGCGGCTGGCCAACGAGAAGGAGATACGGCTCGCCGGGATCGACGCGCAGCGGCAGGTCGCCGAGGCGCAGGCCACCGTCCTCGCCACCGGTCTGGAGAACGCCCGCATCGACATCGTCGGCGGGGAGAACGTCCTGCTCGACAAGATCGCCGGCGCCGTCGGCACCGCCCGCGGCCTGGACGCGCTCGTCGACCGCTCCGAGACGGTCCGCACCGTCGCCGGGCCCTGGCTCGACAAGGAGAACTCCACGTTCACCGCGGACCTCGCCACCGCGCTCGGCGGCCTCGGCGCCGCCGGACTGCGGGACCTGACCCTGGCCGGCGCCCT
>NZ_JCANQV010000120.1:0-17023 GCF_059553635.1 Candidatus Streptomyces philanthi | reverse complement strand
GCCCACTCCCGCACCACCGGCTCCTTCCTCCTCATCGACCCCACCGACGGCACCACCCTCACCGCCGGCATGACCGGCAACGCCTTCCCCGAAGCCCCCGCCCGCTGAGAGCGGGCACCGGGCGGGGCTGCGTCCGGAACAACCGCCGCGGAAACGACACCGCCGTTGTGCCCCGCGGACACAACGGCGGTGCGGGGGCGGCGGTGCCCCCGGCGTCAGGACGCCAACGCGGTCAGCCGGCGCCGGTCGTGGGGCGAGGCCCTGCGGTCGAGCCGTTCCTCCAAGTGGGCGCGGGCCGCGTCGCAGCGGCCGGCCGACACCAGGGCGTACAGCAGTGATTCCTCGACGATCTCCCGCTGTGCCGCGCTGCCGCCGACCGTGCGCAGGCGCGGCAGGACGCGTTCCAGTCCGCGTGCCGCCTCGGTCCAGCGCTCGTCCAGCAGGTGCTCGAAGGCGTCGCAGAGCGGGGCGATGACCTGGCGCTGGACGCGGTCGGCGCGCAGGGCGTGGGTCCGTAGCCGCCGCAGTCCCGGGGCGTCCTGCGCGGCGGTCAGGGCGACGGCGACGTGCAGGGCGATGAACGCGGTGGCGGGGCGTTCCAGCACCTCCGCGGGGACCGTGTCCAGCACGTCGTCGATCGGTACGGGCCCTTGCCAGCCGTCGGTCAGCCGTGCCCGCCACAGGAGGGAGCCGGAGTCCACCAGGGCGCGGACGCCGCGTACCTTGCGGGGCGACAGCTGGCCCGCCCAGCGGCGGCGTACGGCGGCGGTGTCCCCGACGGCGAGTTCGTGCAGGGCGGCGTGCCAGGAGAAGTGGGCGCGGTGGGTGGCGCCCCGGCCCTGGCTGCCCAGCCACCGGTCGAGTTCCGCGCGGCCCGCTTCGTGGTCGCCGCGTTCGTAGTGGACATGGGCGAGGGCGTGCATGGCGTTGCCCGAGGCGGGTTCGGCGGCCAGAGCCTCGCGGGCGAGTGCGCCGGCCTCGTCGTAGTGTCCGGCGTCCTGGCGGAGGAAGGCGAGCAGGGAGGTGTGGAACCAGTGTCCCCGGTGTGCCGGGGCGGTGCGCTCGACCACGCGGAGCGCGCTGCCGCCGTCGAGGTCGCGCAGTCCGGAGAAGGCGATGGTGGGGACCGCGGCGGCGAGTGCCAGCAGGTCGGTGGGGTGGGCGTCCAGGTGCCGCAGCAGTGCCGCGTCGCCGTCGGCGGGGGTGTGCAGGACGCGGCGGTGGACGACGTCGACGAGGGAGCGTTCGTAGGTGCCGGCGCGTTCGCGGGCGCAGCGTCGGGCGTCGGCCAGGGCGCGGGGGACGTCGACGTCGGCGCCGCATTCGTGGCCGACCAGGGCGAGTGCGGCGTGGGCCAGGGCGAAGCCGGGGTCCAGTGACACCGCGCGGTGCAGGGCCTGTTCGACTCCTCCTCGTACCTTGAGGAGGCGGCCGATCGCGACGCGGTAGGCCGCGGCGGCGGCGGAGTGGGTGCTCAGGGGCAGGCCGGACAGGTCCACGGGCCTGCGGCCGCCGCGCCGGGCGGGGCCTCTGGCGGGGTCGGCCGTCTCGGCGAGTACGGAAGCGGCGACGGTGGCGGCCTGTTCGCGGATCTCCGGGATCGCGGTGGTCTCCCACAGTTCGCCGCGGCGGGGTGCGCCGAGGGTCCACAGGGGGCGTGGGGTGCGTCCTTCGGTGTCGCGGAGACGGCCGTGGTCGGTGGTGACGCCGAGGCCGAGGGGGTCGGGTACGGCGGCGCCCTGGTCGAGGAGGCTGCGCCACAGCGGGTCGGTCGTCTCCGCGAACCGCAGGCCGGGACCGGTGCAGTCCACCACCCAGCGGACGGTCAGGGTGTCCGGCCCGAAGCGGCCGTCGAGTCCGACCGTCAGGGTGCCGTCGGGGTGGGGTGTGACGGAGGTGACGCGGGCGGCGCGGGTGTGCAGGCGCTGGGCGCGGCGCATCCGTCCGACGGCTTCGGCGGTGGCCGGGGACATGCGGTGCCGGTGCACGTTCCACAGGGAGCTGTCGCGTTCGAGGAATTCGGCGCGTTCCTCGGTGGTCAGGGCCGTCCAGAGGTCGGGGGTGATCCGGCGCAGGCCGTCGAAGGCGGGGCGCCAGTCGCCGTGGGTGCGCAGGGTGCGGCCGATGTGCCGGTGGATCTCGGTGCGCAGTGCGGTGAGGGGGAGGTCGTGCAGCGGGGTCGCGCAGGGCGTGGCGGGCAGTGCGGTCACGGTGTGCGCGCGGGGCAGTCGGCCGTTGCGGGAGACCGCGTGGACGGTGCGGTCGGGGTGGTCGAGCAGCAGGGCGATGTCGATGGCGGTCAGTCCCGTGCCGACGAGCAGGACATCGCCCTTGCGGTCCGCGGCGCAGGGATCCAGGGCGCCCGGTGCCCAGGGGTCGGTGACGAAGTGGGCGTGGTCGCGGAGGGCGGGGGGCGCCCATGCGGCCGTGGGGCGGCTGGGGCCGGTGGCGAGGACGATGTGGTCGGCGTGGGCGGTGCCGCCGTCGGCGAGGTCCAGGCGGACGGGTCCGCCGCCGGTGGCTGTGGGGTTTCCGTGGCAGGCGGTGGCACGGGTACGGAGGCGGCGTACGGTGACGACACGTCGGGCGGCCGCGGCGGCCCGGCCGAGGGTGTCGGCGAGGTAGGCGCCGTAGCGGTGGCGTTCGGCGAAGTCGTCGCCGCGGGCGGCGGGTTCGCCGTGCCGGTGGAGCCATCGCAGGAAGTGCTCGGGGTCGTCGGGGTAACAGCTCATGTTCCGCGCGGGGACGTTGAGCCGGTGGCGTGGGTCGGGGGTGGCGTAGGCGGGGCCGCGGCCGGCTTCGGGGGCCGGGTCGATCAGCAGGATTTCGAGGGGCCGGTGGCGGCGGGCGGCCGTTTCGCAGAGTTGGACGGCCACCATGGTGCCGGCGGCTCCCGCTCCCACGACGGCCACGGTGGTGTCACGCGCATCCGGTGCTGACATGCGATTCCTCCCGACGCGGGGCCCGGCGGTACGGAAGAGGCGTGCCCGGCCCATTCCTGTGAGTTCACCGATTCAGTGAACTAAGTGATTGCTGCGGGCGTAAAGGCGTTCCCCCCGGCGTACGGGAGCGGAATGCCGTCGGCCGACGCCCGGTGGCGCGCGGGGAATTGGCGATAAAACACCCTGGTTGAAATAGCGGGAGGGCTGATAGGGTGTTCCGGTGCGCATTACGGCCAAGACGGACTACGCGGTCCGCGCGATGGCGGAGCTGGCGGCCGAGGACGGCACGCCGCTGACCGCCGAGCAGTTGTCGGCCCGCCAGGACATCCCGATGCGCTTCCTCTTCGGCATTCTGCGGGAGCTGCGGCTGGCCCGTCTGGTGCGCAGTGTCCGGGGGCCGGAGGGCGGGTATCTGCTGGCGCGTCCGGCGGCGGAGATCTCCCTGGCGGACGCGATCCGCGCGGTGGACGGGCCGTTGGCCAATGTGCGGGACATGCGGCTGAGCGAAGTGGCGTATCCGGGGGCGGCGGCGGAGCTGCCGGATGTGTGGCGTGCGGTGCGGACGAGTCTGCGGCAGGTCCTGGAGGGCACCACGTTCGCGGATCTGGCCGCCGGGGAACTGCCCGATGTGGTGCGGTCGCGGGCGCGTGAATACCTCGACGACAGCAGGCGTTACGGCCCCTGATCTTTTCCCGCACACCGGATAGCCGTGATTCTTTTCCGCGTCCCGCAATATCGGTGAATCGTTATTCCGGGTTTCCGGACGGCTTGTTACCATCCCGATTATGAATCGGCTTCAAGCTGTCTCGGTCATATACGGAACGCGCCCCGAGGCGATCAAGATGGCCCCCCTCATAACGGCTCTGGAGCGTGATGAGGCGATGCGTGTCATCACGGTGAATGTGGGTCAGCACAGGGATTCCCTCATGCTCATCCCTCCTGCACTTCGCACACGGGACGACCATAAATTCGACATATCCGGGAGCGGGACGACGCTCACCGGAATCTGTACCGACGCGTGGCGGAAGGTGTCCCGTGTGCTGGCGGGGGACGGCTGTGACGCGGTGGTCGTCCAGGGGGACACCTCCACGGCGTTCGCGGCGGCCCTCGCGGCGGTGTACGCGCGGGTCCCCGTCGTACATCTTGAGGCCGGGTTGCGCACGGGTGACCTGGGATCGCCGTTTCCGGAGGAGGCGCACCGCAAGCTGATCTCCGGGGTGGCGAGCCTGCACCTGGCGCCGACCGAGACCGCGCGGGCCAATCTGCTGCGCGAGGGGGTCTCGCCCTATGACATCCATGTCGTGGGGAACACGTCGATCGATGCCTCGCGCATCGCGTTGCGGGCGTGGGACCGGGGGCGGTCGAGGGTGCCGGCCGGTCTGGTGGACAGCGGCCGGACGGTCATCACCTTCACGGCGCACCGCCGGGAGAACTGGGACAAGATGAAGGACTTCGCCCTGGTCGTCAGCCGCCTCGCGGCGCGCTACCCGGAGACCGACCTCGTACTGCCGCTCCATCCCAACCATCTGGTCACGGATGTGCTGAGCGCGGGGACGTCGCATCTGCCCAATGTGCATCTGCTGGGTCCGGTGCCGTACGACGACATGATGAAGCTGCTGACGTGCACCCGGGTGCTGGTGACGGACAGCGGGGGTCTCCAGGAGGAGGCCGCCTCGCTCGGCGTGCCGACCGTGGTGATCAGGGACACCACGGAGCGGCCGGAAGGCATCGACGCCGGGGTGGCGGTCCTGGCCGGCACCGAGGCCGACGTCATCGAGGACCGGGTGCGGCGGCTCATGGATTCACCGGAACTCCACCGGGAGATGGCCCGTCCCAGTACGTGCTACGGGGACGGGCAGGCCGCGGAGAAGGCGAAGCAGGTGATCGCGGAATTCGTGGCGAGGTCACGTTAGCAATTCGAGTGCCTTCTGGTACTTGTTGTTGCCGACGCGGAGAATCCGCGGGTCGGCCGAGAGCCGGCGGGCCACCGTGCGCATGGCTTCGACGGCGCTCATCTCCTCGTTCTCCAGACGGCCCGACGATTCGATCTCGAATCCGCAGAACGAGACGCTGCGGGGCGAGGTCGTGGTGTAGTCGAGGGCGCCGTAGCGGACGAGCCAATCGGGTTTCTGGCCGTCGAGTGCGAAGGCCGTGGTCTGGTCGAAGAACAGCGAGAAGAAGTTGCTCTGCCGGTCGCCGAGTTCTCCCGGACGGATGGTCCACCCGGTGCGCCAGGTGGCGAGGTAGACGGAGGGAAGCATGACCTCGTCGAATTCGTTCGCCCGGGCGAACTCCATCGCGCATTCCCAGGCGAGGCCGGGGACGCTCTGGTCCCGGTAGCCCAGTGCCTCGTCCACCTTGACCCGCGTGATCACCTCCCGCCGGTCGTGGAAGTCGTTCTCGTCCGCCAGCGGCGGGGTCTTGAAGTTCAGTGTCCACCCCGGGTTGATGCGCCGCTTGCGCAGCCGGAGCGACGAACCGGACTTGAACAGGTCGCGGTCGTGGTTGTCGAAGTACAGGTCCTGGATGGCGCGCGGCGGGAAGGTGATGAGCGGCCTTTCCTCCGTGGCCACGGAACGCACACAGTCGATCAGGAATTCCTGGTCGCCCGTGTACTCGAACTTGAACTCGCGCTCACGGTTGTCGGACTGCTCCTTCACCATCACAACCTCCTCGGCCGGTGACCGATGCGTAGATGCGGATGTGCTCGCTGATCGTGTGCTCCCTGGAGAACAGCTCCGCCACGCGCCGGCGGGCCGCCCGGGGCCTGGTGCGGCGGTCGCGCCGTCCGCCCTTCAGGAGGCGCACATGCGCGTCGTCGCCCCGAAGGGTCGGGGAGGTCGGGACGAGACGCGCACGCGGCACCTCCCGGAGCACCCTCGTGGCCGCGTCGGCCGTGCCGCGCCGTGCCACGAGGCCCCGGAAGTCGTCGTGCGGCGGGCGGTTCAGCTGTCGAAGGCGGGTGTGCTGCCGAGCAGGGTGGCGCGGTCGTTGCGGTGCGGGAAGGGCGCGTCGGGTACGTCGTCGCCCAGGAAGGCGCACAGTTCCGGGAAGCCGGCGCCGGCCGTGAGGTCCATGGTGAGCAGGGTGCCGGGCCGTCCCGCGAAGTGCTCGGCGACATCGTCGTGGTGGCGCCGGTAGGCCGCGCGCAGCTTCCGCTCGTCGAAGACGGTGGTGCCGTACAGGGCGTGGTGCAGCCGGTGGTAGCGGTCGGCGACGCCCTGCTCGGCGAGGTGCCCCAAGAGGGAGCGCATGCTGTCCAGCCAGGGGTCGACGGCACGGGTGGTCAGGACGAACCGCGCGTCGGGGAACATGAAGTCGAGGTACTTGTAGCCCAGTGTGACGGAGGTGTCGGTGACGCAGTCGTACTCCAGCACCGTCCCGTAGGAGCGCGGGAAGTGCTTGGAGGTGCGTCCGAGCATCTTCAGGGCGCGGTTGAGGGACGACGTCCCGGTGCGCGCCAGTCCGATACCGAAGACCTTCACCGCGCCCCCTGGACCAGGCTCGCCCGCAGGCTGTCGCCCAGGACCGCGATGCCGCCGGGGATGTTCTCCTCGGGCACCTGCGAGAAGGCGATGCGCAGCAGTTGGCGGCCGTCCTCGGGGGTGCCGAAGAACTGCTCCCCCGGCCGGGCCGCCACGCCGCGTTCCTTGGCGAGCTTCTTGGCCCGGTCGGCGTCGACGTGCTCGCGCAGCCGCAGCCAGAAGAAGTAGCCGCCCTGGGGTACGCGCCATTCGGCGAGGTCGGCGCAGTGCCGGTTGAGGGCGGTGCCGAGGACGTCGCGCTTCTTGCGGTAGGCGGTGAGCAGGCGGGTGAGGTGGTCGTCGTACTGGCCGCTGCCGAGGAACAGGGCGAGGGCGCGGGCCGTCCACTGGCTGACGCCGAGGTCGCTGCGCGCGCCGGCCAGGATCGCGAGCAGGGGTTTGCTGCCGGCGACCCAGCCGAGGCGGAGGGCGGGGGCGATGGTCTTGCTGAAGCTGCCGACGCGCAGGACGCGGCCGCCGGTGTCGAAGGACTGCACGGAGGGGACGTCGGTGCCCTCGTAGCGCAGTGCCGCGTAGGTGCCGTCCTCGACGAGGACGACGTCGTGGGCGGCGGCGAGTTCGGCGAGGCGCTGCCGGTTGGCGGGCGGGACGACGGTGCCGGTGGGTGTCTGGAAGGTGGGGATCGTGTAGACGATCTTCACCCGCTTTCCCTCGGCCTTCAGCGCGTCGAGGAGTTCGGCCAGCGCCTCGGTGCGGATGCCGTCGTCGCCGACGGGCACGGCCCGTACGTCGGCGCGGCACTGCCGGGCGAGGGTGAGGGCGACGCCCCAGGTCGGGGACTCGACGATGGCGACGTCACCGGGGTCGAGGAAGGCGCGGAAGACGAGTTCGATGGCGCTGACGCCGCCCTGGGTGAGCATGACGTTGGCGAGGTCCGCGCCGGGGCCGAGGTCGCCGCGGTAGCGGGCCAGCAGTTCCTCGCGCAGGGTGCTCTCCCCGTAGCGCAGGCTCTCGTCGGTGGAGGAGCCGTACTGGAGGATGCCGGGGTCCTCGCGCAGCGCGGTGTCGAGGTGCTGGGCGAGCTGCCCGCACGGGAAGTGCCGTACGTCGGGGAAGCCGCCGACGAACGACCAGGTGATGTCGGACTTCTTCCCCTTGTAGCGGAACGGGGTCAGTGCCGCCACGGCGGACTGCAGGGACTGTTCGGTGTTCTGGCCGCTCATGTGCCCTCCCTTGGGTCACGCGTTGCCGAAGGTGACCAGCGTCCGTGTGTGACGGTTGTCGCGTGTCGCGTCGATGCCGCGGGCGAGGTCGTCCAGTCCGACCCGGGCGCCGATCATCTCGTCGAGCTTCAGCCGGCCCTGCTCGTACAGCGCCAGGTACCGCGGCACGTCGAGGTGGAACTTGTTCGATCCGTTCGCCGAGCCCTGGAGCCTGCGCTCGGCGAGCAGGGAGGACGCCTTGAGGGTGATCGGCGTGCTCTTGGGCACGATGCCGATCACCGTGCAGACGCCGCCCATGCGCAGCATGCGGAACGCGCTCTCCACGGTGGCGGAGGTGCCGACGGCCTCGAAGGAGAACTCCACGCCGCCGCCGGTGAGATCCTTGACCGCGTCCGCCGCGTCCTCGTCGCCGGTGACGCACAGGGTGTCGGTGGCGCCGAAGGCGAGGGCGGTCTTGAGGCGGTCCTCCTGCCGGTCGACGGCGATGATGCGGGAGGCGCCCGCCAGCCGCGCGCCCTGGACGCCGGACAGGCCGATGCCGCCGACGCCGACCACCGCCACGGTGGCGCCCGCCGGTACCCGGGCGGTGCGCAGTACGGCGCCGATCCCGGTGGTGACGGCGCAGCCGAGCATGGTCGCGGTCTCCAGGGAGATGCTCTCCGGCAGTGGGAGGGCGCACCGTTCGTGCACCAGCATCCGTTCGCTGAACGCGCCGATGCCGGAGCCGGCGTGCACGGTCTCCCCGTCGGCGGTCACCCGGGGTGTCCCGTCGGCGCGGACCCGGAGGCCGGGGGTGCGGCAGAGCGAGAGGTGCCCCTTGAGGCAGTACTCGCAGTCGCCGCAGAAGGAGGACTGGCAGACGAGGACGCGGTCCCCCTCGCGCAGCCGGCGCACCTCGGGTCCGACGGCCTCGACGATGCCGGTGGCCTCGTGTCCGAGGATGACGGGGGACGGGCCGGGCATCCGGCCGTCGAAGACTTGGACATCGCTCGCACAGATACCCGCCGCGGCGGTGCGCACAAGAATCTCCGCGTGCTGCGGTGCGGCGACCGAGACATTCTCTGTACGGGGTGTGCCGGGGAATTTCCTGGCCACTGCGGCACGGGTCAATTCGGCCTCCTGAGAAAGAGCGGCGTACCCGGGGTGCGGGCCGCGCCAAGAACAGGCGACGTGCAGGCTGTCAGACTCTAGCCCCAAGCCGGGGCAAGGCCCATCCGTTTCGATCTCCTTGCCGAAGGGCCCGAACGGGGGCTTCCGGAAAGGGAATTCGTGCTAATCTCGCCCGATTCGACGCGGAAATGGGACGGGGGTGTCCGCACGGGGAGACCTCGTCCTCGGGCGGGCGCGGCGGGCCGTTCAACAAGGGAATCTCCCGGGTTGAACACCGTCGCGGGCGCCGTGTCCGCGCAGGTCGGCGGGGATGCGGACCGGGGGTCAGCGGCCGAGGGGCACCCGCCGGGCGTTCTGCGCCGAGGTGGCACGCTTTGACGCGTGATCCCCGCGGGCGGGTACGATCCCTCGCACATCCGGGCCGCCCTGCCACGCCCTGTCGTCCGCACCTCTTCCGGCGGTTCCCGGGCCTTTGCCTTTTCACCGACGACCGTCCCGTTCCGGAGTGTTTCTCTCAGCAGGGATTGGAATCCTCAGATGCTGGACAAGGCACCGTCGTACCCTCATGGCTCGGCCGAGGAGGAACGGGCGGACGAAGAGACCGTCCGCGGTCTGCGGTCCTGGCTTTTCGGTGGCGCGCTGTCGTACGAATCGGGAGCGATCGCCGCCTGGCGCGATGCACGGACCGGGGAACTGTCGTATCCGTACCCGGAGATCACGGGGTATTTCCTCACCCTCGCCGCCGACGAGGACCTCTCCGGCGACCCGCGTGCCCGGCGCGCGGCCGCCTGGCTGGTCGAGCGGCACCGGGCGGGCGAGCGGCAGTCGCGCTCCACGGAGCCCGGTGTGGTGTATGTCTTCGACCGGTTCGTCCAGGCCACCGGTCTCGTCAACCACGGTACGGCTCGCGGTGACGAGGCGGCCGCGGAGACCGGGACGCGGCTGCTGCTCCAGGAGGCGGAGCGGATTCTCCGCGCCCGGGACATCTTCCCCCTGGCGCCCGGCAGCGAGGTGCCCCTGCGCGGCGCCTCCTGGTCGACCGCGGGGAGCCTCCATCTGCTCAAGGCGGTGCAGGGGCTGTGCCTGGCGCACCGGGTGACGGGGGCGGCGGCCGCGCTGGACGCCGCGTCCGTCGTGGTGGAGCGGTACGCGCCGCGGATCGCGGTGCTGTCCGACCAGGTGGCGGACTCCGAGGGCCGGCACTATCTGCATCCGCTGTGCTACGCCCTGGAGGGCATGTGGATGTGGGCGCGGGCGACGGGGGAGCACGAGCCGGTGCTCGGCAACGCGGCCGCGGTGCTCGACGAGGTGCTGGGCCACCGGCTGGCCGGTGGCGGCTTCCCGCAGACGGTCGAGGGCACGGAGGAGCAGTTCGACGTCACCGCGCAGATCGTCCGGCTGGGCCGGCTGCTCGGGCTCGACCCGCGGACGTGGTACACGGCCCACACCCGTCTGCGGGAGTCGGCGCGGAGCGCGGGCGGGGACGGCTGCTATGTCCCCTATCGTCCGAACCGGGCGCATCACCAGTCGTCCTGGGCCTCGATGTTCGCGCTTCAGGCGCTGCGTTCCGGCCACCGTCCGCCCTCCTGGCAGCACCTCGTCTGACCTTCGGCGATCCGACTCACGTACGGGAGACAGCATGCCCCCTCGCGATCTGCGGTCCGTTCTCGTCACCGGTGCCGGTGGGTTCATGGGTTCCCATCTCACCGAGCGGCTTCTGGACGAGGGCGTCGATGTGACCGCCGTCGTCCGCCGTACCTCCGACCAGTCACCGCACGCGTCCGCCCGCAATCTGGCGGCCCGCGGGGACGCGCGGCTGACGTATCTGCCCCTCGACCTCGCGGGAACGTCGTCGGTGGAGGTGCTGAGCGCCCAGCGGGCGAAGATCTGGGTGCATCTCGCGGCCGACGCCTATGTGCCGGCGTCGTTCACCCAGCCCAGCGCGGTCCTGCACAACAACGTCATGTCCACCGCGAATGTGCTGGACGCCGCGCTGCGCGCCGAACCGGACCTGGTGCTGGTGGCCAGTTCCAGCGAGATCTACGGCCACCACGAGGACACCATCCCCGAGTCCGCGGCGTTCCGGCCGACCACGCCGTACGCCGCCTCCAAGGTCGCCACCGAGCAGGTGGCCATGTCCTATCTGCGCTCGTTCTCCCTCCCCGTGCTGGTCGGGCGGCCGTTCAACTGCTACGGACCCCGGCATCTGTACGACGTGATCCCGCTGTTCATCGCCCGTGCGCTGCGCGGGGAGCCGCTGACGGTCAACGGCACGGGCGACCAGACGCGGGACTTCACCTATGTCTCGGACACCGTGGAGGCGTGGGTGCGGTTGTGCCTCCATGGCGAGCCCGGCCAAGTGTTCAACATCGGTTCGGGTGTGGACACGTCCGTTCTCGAAGTGGCCAAGCTCATCAAGCGGGTGAGCAACAGTGAGAGCGAGATCGTGCACGGTCCGGCACGGGCGGGAGAGGTGCAGCGCATGTGCAGCGACTCGACCGCGCTGGCGGACGCCCTGGGGTGGCGGGCGAGGGTCGGCATCGAGCGGGGTGTGGAGCTGACGGTCGAGGCCGCGCGGCGAGCCGCACGGTGACCCGTCTGGTCCTGCTGGACGCGGGCGGGGTGCTGTTCAACAACGTCACCGAGGACTCCCCGTTCTTCGCCCGTCTCGCCCGGCACTTCGCCGTGGACGAGGGCGAGCTGCGCCGCGGGTACGACGCCCGGGAGGACCTGTTCGAGACCGGCCTGACGACGGGGGCGGAGGCGGTGCTCGCGGCCGCCGCCTCGCTCGGCGCCACCGTCCGCCCCTCCGACACCGCCGAGGTGCGGAAAATGTACGCGGCCTCGGTCCGGCCCAACACCGAACTCCTGGACTTCCTCCGCCGGCAGCGGCGCGAGGACGCGTGGCGCGGCTGCCGTCTCACACTGGCCAACAACGAGGCGCAGGACTGGGACGTCGTCAAACACCGTGCGACGGGCCACCTCCATGTCTGCCACGCGCTGAGTTCGTCGTGGCTGCTGGGGGTGGCCAAGCCGCACGCCGCGTACTTCCGGGCCGTCCCCGGCCAGTTGTGGGCGGCTCCGGAGGACTGCCTGCTGGTGGACGACAACCCCGTCTGCCTCGCCGCGGCGCGCGAGGCCGGGATGTCCGTGTTCCGGTACGAGGGGAACGCGCCGCTGATCGCGATGCTCCGGGAGCTCCAGGGCGCGTCCCCGATGTCCGTGCGGCGGGCCTAGGGCCTGTCGTCACACCCCCGTCGTCCGCCCGGAGGGCGGGCCTCGCGGCGTCCGGTGCGTGCGATCTCAAGGCGGAGGGTCGTCCCGGTACCGGTCGTACCGGGACGAGCCCGACAACGCGGAGAGCGTGCGTGCCGGGCGTCGCGAGGCAGACGGGGGTGTGACGACAGGCCCTAGCGGAAGGCGGCCGGCTCGTCGAGACCGGCCGCCGCCAGCAGGTGCCCGAGGTCTTCGGGGGCCCATTCCAGGGACCACACCTGTGCGGAGACCCGGTCCAGCAGCGGCGCCATCCGGCCTTCGGCCATGTGGTAGCGGCCGTCCGTGCCCAGCCGGTCCAGTACCTCCTGGGCCTTGCTGGCGGTGATCCGGTCCCGGTCCAAGAGGCGGTGGCCGCCCAGCGTGAACGCCCCCTGGTCCGGTAGCTTCTTCTTCGCCTCCAACTCCAGGTGCCAGAACGCCTCCTCCCCCACCAGCCTCCCCTCGGGGGTCAGGGGGACGATGAGGTCCAAGGACGCCTTGATGCGCTTCTTCGAGGGCGCGTACTCGAAGGTGCGGGCGCATTTGAGCTTCACGAACAGCGAGGTGAATTCCGTCGCGGCCAGCAGGGGTGCCAGCGTCTGCCTGGTCACGGACTCGATCTTCGAGGTGGGAGAGACGCGTTGCTTCCTGACCCTCTTCACGGACCCGTCCACGAGATTCACTATCCAACGGTCCGAGGATTTCGCGGAATCATGGACATAGGCGTACACACGCGCCTTGCGTCTGATGCTCGGACGAGCCCGCGCGGCGGCCCCGCCGATGTGGAGCTGTTTTTCTCCCCGTAACACCGCGATGGCCTCGGCAAGGGCGGCGGGATTCATCTTCCAGGTGAACTCACGCTCGACGGGCATAACTGTTAGTGTAGCCAGAACATCACGACCCCGACGCGAGTGATCCCGAATTTCTTTCACCGGCGGACCGGACACGCGTAGAGGAATCAGCGATGAGTGATGACATTCCCGCTCCCCTCCGCTCACACCTGAGCGAGGAGGAGCTCTACGATTTCGACACCCGCGGATACCTGCGGAAAGAGGGATTCGTCGGCCGTGAGGAATGCGCCGAGATCCTCGCCGAGTTGGAGCCGCTGTGGCGGCCGGCGGACGGTTCGGGACTGCTCCACCGCGCCACGGTCTCCGCCGCGACGACACCGTTCTTCCGCGAACTCGGTCTGCGGATCGCCGCCGAGTCGGGCGTCTACGACACGATCAACCAGCCCTTCCGGCTGATCGAGAGCTATGCGCTGCGCCGGGTCGACGGCTCGCTGCAGGCCCTGCACAACGGGCGGAGCAACCCGAACGAGTCCGTCTTCGGCGAGAGCCGCCGGGCGATGTGGCGCGACCACACGTACCACGACGGGCTGCTGCACTGCATGATGGTCAAGGCGCTGGTCTATCTCGCCGACGTCACCACCCGCGAGGACGGCCCCTTCGTGGTCGTCGAGGGTTCGCACAAGGCCAACTATCCTTTCCCCGTCCCGCGGTCGGACATGAAGAAGGGCGGCGGAATGGACCGGCCGGGCGTTTATCCGGTCTATACGCGGGCGGGTGATCTGCTGCTGCTGAACGAGGCGCTGACCCATGGTTCCCTCCCGAAGACCTCGGAGGGCGACCGGTTGTTCCTCGCCTTCTCGTTCGCGCCGAGTTTCGTCGGGGACTACCGGAAACTCCCGAAGGATGCGCACAGCCTCAGCGAGATCGGATTCCGCGAATGATGACCGGGTGCCATTTCGCCCTGTGCGTGGGAGGTCCCTACACCCGTGCGGGTGCCGTCGTCGTCGCCACACTGGCCGCGCATTTCCCGCAGGGGACGCCCCTGACGGTGTGGGTGCTCCATTCCCGGATCAGCGCCCAGGAACGCGCCCTGTACGAGGCCGCCGTCCGCGGGGCGCGGGGTGAGGCGGCCGTGCACTTCGTGCCGCTGCCCCCCGAGGTCGTCAGGCTGCCCGTGCAGTCGGACTACATCACCTCCGAGACGTTCGGACGCCTGGCGCTGCCCCGGCTGCTGCCGCCCGAGGTGACCAAGGTGGTCTATCTCGACGCCGATCTCATGGTCCTCGGGGACCTCTCCGAGCTGTACGCCTGGGACCTGGGAGGCGCCACGCTGGCCGCCGTCCGCGAGCCGAGCGACCCGTTCTTCTGGAGCAGGAACGGCCTGGAGCACGTCTTCGAGCTCGGGCTCGACCCGCACGCCCCGTACTTCAACGCCGGTGTCCTGGTGATGGACCTGGAGCGGATGAAGGCGCGGCAGGTCGAGGAGCGCTGCCTGGAGTACGTGGGGCGGCACAGTCCCGCCCGGATGGACCAGGACGCCCTCAACGCCGTCTGCCTCGGGCACATCAGCGAACTCCCGACGAAGTGGAACGTCGAGAACTACTTCTTCAAGGCGAGTGACCGGCGGGAGCGCTTCGGCCCTCTGCTGCGCGAGGCGAGAATCCTGCATTTCGTGGGGCACAAGAAGCCCTGGCTGCACGACCAGGTCTGGCGGGCCGGCGAATGGCGCGCCTGCCTGGACGCACTGGTGCGGCGCGCGAACGGCGACGGGGCGGGGTGAACGCCCCCGGCCCGTCGGACCCGTCGCCAGGAGCCCCAGGCTCCTGGCGACGGCCGTGTTCAGGGCAGTTGCCGCGCGATGTGGCGGGACAGGGCGAGCGCGGTCAGCGACGGGTTCGCGGCGCCCGCGCGGGAGAAGAGGCACGGGCCCGCGACGGACACCCCGTCGGCGCACCGCAGCCGGCCGTCGACGTCCACGAGGTCGCCGCCGAGTGCCAGGCCGCCGCTCTCGTGGTCGAGTTCGCCGATGCCCGCGTCGTAGAACACGGCGTCCCCCGGCCGGCTCCGGGCCCGGGCGAGCGCCGCGTCGTAGGGCAGCGCCTCGTCCCCCGCCCGGGTCGTCAGCCCCATCCGCCCCGCCAACTCCTCCAGCAGCCGCTGCTGTTCCCGTCGTACGGCCGCCACCTCGGCCGCCGCCTCCGGACCGAGGGTCACCGTCGTCGGGTCGCCGACGCGGACCGTGGAGGCCGCGCCGGGCGGCTGCTCCCCCATGGCCCACATGTCCAGGAGCACCCCGGAGCCCTCCCGGCGGCGCTCGACGATCAGGTTGGAGCGGGCCCCGGGGTGGAACCCGGCGTGGACGGAGGAGTCCATCGCCTCGTGCGTGCCGCCGGGTTCGCAGACCAGCAGGCCCCGGGCCAGGTGATCGACGACGTCGTAGCGGTGGCGCGCGGTGACGCCCGAGGCCCGCAGCAGGGAGTCGGCCAGGGCGATGTTCCCGAACGTGCCCGCGCACAGCACCACTTGGCGGGCCTCGACGGCCCGGCCGTCACCGCCTTCCAGTTCCACCCGGAAGCCTCCCCCGGCGCGCTCGCGCACCCCGGTGACGCGGTGGCCGGTCAGCACGCGGTCCGCGGGGAGCGCGTACGCCGGGGAGTACGCCTCCCACAGGCCGTCGTCGAGGACGCGGATCGCGCGGGGCGTGGGGGCCGCCCGGTAGCCGAGGGAACGCAGTTCCTCCGTCATCGCTTTCTCGGTGCCGGTACGGAACGCGTTCAACGGGACGCCGTGCGCCCATTCCAGGAGTTCCGCCTCGGTCTCCTCGTACAGGCCCGGCGCGTCCCCGGCGCCCACCAGCCGGCGGCGCACCCCGGCCGGCCACTGCGCCAGGGCCTCGTCCTCGACGCGGAAGCAGATGCCGCGCCAGTAGAGGCTGCGGCCCCCGAAACGCTCCCGGTACCCGGAGGCCGGACCGTAAAGGGCGCCGGGCCGCCGGAGAAAGGTCCGGAAATGCGGGTCGTGCGCCGGGTCCACGGAAAGCGCGGAATCCTTGTGCGCGCCGATATGGTCGCGGCCCGCGTCCGCCCCGGCCTCCAGCAGCACAGGGTCGCGGCCGATCCGTCCGAGTTCCGCGGCTACCGCTGAACCGCTCATTCCTGATCCGATGACGGCGATGTCCAGCACCGTTCGACCCCATTCCTCAACGCGATGGCCTGTGGCGGGTTTTGCCGTAGCGTAGCCCTCGGCCGACCGGCCGCGAACCGGAGTGCGGTGACGGGAGTCCTTTCCCGCCGGGAACGGGTGCAGCGATACGTGTCGTCTGGTCTGGGGCAGCGATGGATGTGAGCATGCGGGCTCTCGTCGATTCCTACGGGACGCCGCTTTACGTCTACGAACTCCCGAAGGTCCGCGCCGCGGTGCGGGAGTTGAGCGGGTCGCTGCCGGAAAGCACCCGGCTGTATTACTCGGTGAAGGCGAATCCTCATCCTCGGCTCCTCGCCGAGATCGTCCGCGGCGGTCTCGGCTGCGAAGTCGCTTCGGTGCGGGAGATGAAAGCGTCCCTGGCCGCCGGACTGCCACCGCACCGCTGTCTCTTCACCGGCAACGGGAGAACGGCCGACGAGGTGGCGATCGCCCTGCTGAGCGGAGTGCGCAGATTCTCGGTGGATTCCCTCGCCGATTACCGTGTGCTGGAGAGCGCGGCACGGCGCTGCGGTACCGAGGCGGAGTATCTGATCCGGCTCAACGACCGTATTCCGGCGAGCGGCGACAGTACCGACGAGGTGTGCGCACCGGCATCGCGTTTCGGTTTCTCGCTGGATTCCGTCCACACCGCTCCGGCGATTTTCCGGGGAACGGAACTCCTGGAACCGGTGGGGCTGCGCGTGCTCTCCGGGGGCCGGGTGGCCGACACCGCCGCGCTCCTGGAGAAGTTCGAGCGGAGCATCGCGCTGGCCGCGCGGATGCTGCGGGAGTCCAGGGTCCGCCCCGGCATGGTGGACGTGGGGGGCGGTTTCGCCGCTCCGTTCGCCGAGCCCGGACGGCGTCCGGTGTACGACCGCATGGCGGAGGGGCTGTGCGCGACGCTGGACAGGTACTTCCCGCGGTGGAGGCGCGGTGATCCGGTCATCGCCTTCGAGTCCGGGCGGCATCTCGTCGCCGAGTGCGGGGTGCTGCTGACGCGGGTCGTGGACGTCGGCGAGGGCGGCGGCGCGCGG
>NZ_JCANQV010000119.1:0-17077 GCF_059553635.1 Candidatus Streptomyces philanthi | reverse complement strand
GCCGGCGGCGCGCCGCCCCCACCCGCGGGCAACCTCGGCCCGCACCACACCCCAGAGGCAACGGTGTCGTTGGACATGCCGGAACTCGGCCTCGGCCGGCACGAGTCCTTCCCGGTGCGCGACGAGCTCACCGGCGACACCTACCACTGGGGCAGGGACAACCACGTACGGCTGGAGCCGGGCCTCGGCCCCGCGCCCGTCCGCGTGCTGTCCCTGCGACCGTCCTCACCGATCGGAGGGTCACCCAATTGATCGTCAACGAGCCGGTCCACGACACGTTCGAGGACACTCCGGACAAGGACCGCGACCCCGACTGGTTCAAACGCGCCGTGTTCTACGAGGTCCTGGTGCGCTCCTTCCAGGACAGCAACGGCGACGGAATCGGCGACCTCAAGGGCCTCACGTCCAAACTCGACCATTTGCAGTGGCTGGGCGTGGACTGCCTCTGGCTGCCGCCGTTCTTCCAGTCCCCGCTGCGTGACGGCGGGTACGACGTCGCCGACTACACCTCGGTGCTCCCCGAATTCGGCGACCTGGCCGATTTCGTGGAATTCGTCGACGCCGCCCATCAGCGCGGAATGCGCGTCATCATCGACATGGTGATGAACCACACCAGCGACCAGCACCCGTGGTTCCAGGAATCCCGCAACGATCCCACCGGCCCGTACGGCGACTATTACGTCTGGGCCGACGACGACAAGCAGTACGCCGACGCCCGCATCATCTTCGTCGACACCGAGGCGTCCAACTGGACGTTCGACCCGGTGCGCAAGCAGTACTACTGGCACCGTTTCTTCTCCCACCAGCCGGACCTCAATTACGAGAACCCGGCGGTCCAGGAGGAGATGATCTCCGCGCTGCGGTTCTGGCTCGATCTGGGCATCGACGGCTTCCGGCTGGACGCCGTGCCGTACCTGTACGCCGAGGAGGGCACCACCTGCGAGAACCTTCCCGCGTCGCATGCCTTCCTCAAGCGCGTACGGGCCGAGATCGACGCGCACTACCCCGACACGGTCCTGCTGGCGGAGGCCAATCAGTGGCCCGAGGACGTCGTCGACTACTTCGGCGACTACGCCGTCGGGGGCGACGAATGCCATATGGCGTTCCATTTCCCGGTCATGCCGCGCATCTTCATGGCGGTCCGCCGGGAATCGCGCTATCCGGTGTCGGAGATCCTGGCGAAGACCCCGGCGATCCCGTCGGGCTGCCAATGGGGCATCTTCCTGCGCAACCACGACGAGCTGACCCTCGAAATGGTCACCGACGAGGAACGCGACTACATGTACGCGGAATACGCCAAGGACCCGCGGATGCGGGCCAATATCGGCATCCGCAGGCGTCTGGCCCCGCTGCTGGACAACGACCGCAAACAGATCGAACTCTTCACCGCGCTGCTGCTGTCCCTCCCCGGCTCGCCGATCCTCTATTACGGCGACGAGATCGGGATGGGTGACAACATCTGGCTCGGCGACCGGGACGCGGTCCGCACCCCGATGCAGTGGACCCCGGACCGCAACGCCGGATTCTCCTCCTGCGACCCCGGCCGGCTGACCCTGCCGACCATCATGGACCCCGTCTACGGCTACCAGGTCACCAATGTCGAGGCCGCGATGAGTTCGCCGTCCTCGCTGCTGCACTGGACCCGCCGGATGATCCAGATCCGCAAGCAGAACCCCGCGTTCGGCCTCGGCAGCTACACCGAACTGCCCTCCACCAATCCGGCGGTCCTCGCCTTCCTGCGGGAGTCGCCGGGCACCGGCGGCGCCGACGACGACCTCGTGCTGTGCGTCAACAACTTCTCCCGCTTCGCCCAGCCCACGGAACTGGACCTCAAGGCGTTCAGCGGCCGCCACCCGGTCGAGCTGATCGGCGGCGTCCACTTCCCGCCCATCGGTGACCAGCCGTATCCGCTGACCCTCGCGGGCCATGGCTTCTACTGGTTCCGGCTGCGCAGGAACGCCCGGTAACCCCCGGCCGCCCCTGCCCCTCCTCTTCCGCCCGTACGCCCCTACCCGGCGCGTACGGGCGCTCCGCGTCCCGGCCGGCGCCACCCGCTCCGCGGGACCCCCGACACGGACGAGGTGCGTCACGGCATCAGCCGTGTCACCCGTACGGGTTCTCTGCTGCCCCGGGCCAGTGCCGTGGCACAGCCGTTCGCTCGCGCTCGTCGTCGACCTTCCGTCACTCATGACCCTTTGGTGGGAGACCGTGTGGCGGAAGGCCGTGCGACGTGTGGGGACGGAGCGCTGCTGTGGGGCATGTCCTCCGCAGGTCGTTCACCTGTGTGTCCGCCGTACGCCGCCTGCCGTTCCGCTGCTTCGCACACGGTGGCGAGGGCCGCTCGCGCGCTCGGTGGCCGGACCGGCGCGGGTCGGCGGTCCGCCCGGAGAATCGCCGCTCGCGCCCCTGCCCCCGGCCGCGCGGCAGCGTGCAGAATGAGGGCCCAGCCGAGGAGGAGCCCATGACGACCGGTCCGCCCAGCAGCCGCGTGCACGCCAGCCGGAGGCGGATCATGGACGTGGCACTCGCCGAACTGCTGCGCGACCCGGACGCGGGACTCGATCACATCGCCCGCGCCGCCGGCACCGATCCGGCCACCGTCCACGAGCACTTCCCCACCCGCGACGCGCTGCTGACGGCGCTGACCGACAACGTCACCACCGCGCTCGCCACGGCCTTCACCACGGGCGCCGCCGGCGCGCTCGGCGCGGAGGAGGACGGGCCGCCCGCGGACCTGGTGCTGGCCCGGGCGACCCACACGATGTGGGGGGTCGCCGACCGCTACCGGGAGCTGCTCCCGCTGGCCCGCGCGGGCGTCACCGACGAGGGGCTGCGCGCCCGGCTGGAGCCGGTGCGGCGCTCGGCCTACCGGCTCGTCCAACGCGGCCGGGAGCAGGGCCGCTTCACCACGGAGCTGCCGCCGTCCGTCCTCGCCCATCTGCACGAGCACGTCCTCTTCGGCATCGCCCAGGCCGTGGCGTACGGGGCGCTGCGGCCCGGCGAGGCCGGTGTGGCGGCGGTGAAGGCGGTACTGGCGACGGTCGGCGTCCCGCCGGACCGCGCCGCGGTACTGACCCGCGAGGTCACGGGCGGGGAATGACAAGCGCGGGGCGGCTCACGCACGCCCCGCGCCCACAGGCCCGTCAGCATCCCGTCACGCCCGGCACGCACGCGCTCCGGGCGCCGGGCATGCGACGGGAGTACGGCCCCGCGGCCCGTCAGACCCCGGCCTTCTCCTTCACCAGGTCCGGCGCGGCGGCGGCCTCGTCCGTACCGTGTTCGTCGGCCACCAGGACGGCCTCGTCGAACGGCAGCCGGCCGGCGAGGACCTCGCTCACCCGGGCCTTGTCGATCTCCTTGGTCCAGGTGCCGATGAGGACGGTGGCGACGGCGTTGCCCGCGAAGTTGGTCAGGGCGCGGGCCTCGCTCATGAAGCGGTCGATGCCGACGATCAGGCCGACGCCGTCGACGAGTTCGGGGCGGTGCGACTGGAGTCCGCCGGCGAGGGTGGCGAGTCCGGCGCCGGTGACGCCGGCCGCGCCCTTCGACGCGATGATCATGAAGACCAGCAGGGAGACCTGCTGTCCCAGGGAGAGCGGCTTGCCCATCGCCTCGGCCACGAACAGCGCGGACATCGTCAGGTAGATGGCGGTGCCGTCCAGGTTGAAGCTGTAGCCGGTGGGGACGGTGATGCCGACGACCGGCTTGCTGACGCCGAGGTGCTCCATCTTGGCGATGAGGCGGGGAAGTGCCGACTCGGAGGAGGAGGTCGACAGGATCAGCAGGAACTCCCGCCCCAGGTACTTCAGCAGATGGAAGACATTGACCCCGGCGACCAGGCGCAGCAGCGTGCCCAGCACCACGACGACGAAGAGCAGGCAGGTGACATAGAAGCCGATCATGATGACGGCCAGGGACTTCAGGGCGTCCACACCGGTCGCGCCGACGACGGCGGCGATGGCGCCGAAGGCACCGACCGGCGCCGCCCACATGATCATGGCGAGTACCCGGAAGACCAGCTTCTGGACGTGGCCGATGCCGCGCAGCACCGGTTCGCCGGCCTTGCCCAGCGCCTGGAGGCCGAAGCCGGTCAGCAGTGCGACCAGCAGCGTCTGGAGCACCTGGCCCTCGGTGAAGGCGGACACCAGCGTGGTGGGGATCATCCCGAGCAGGAAGTCGGTGGTGCTCTCGCCGCCGCCCTGCGTCTGCGCCTGGCCCGCGTGCCGCACCGACTCCGTCAGGTGCATGCCCGAGCCGGGCTCCAGGAGGTTGCCGACGGCCAGGCCGATGGCGAGGGCGACGGTGGACATCACCATGAAGTAGCCGAGGGCGAGGCCGCCGACCGCGCCGACCTTGGCGGCCTTACGGACCGAGCCGATGCCCAGCACGATGGTGCAGAAGATGACGGGCGAGATCATCATCTTGATGAGATTGACGAACCCGGTGCCCAGCGGCTTGAGCTCGACGGCGAAGCCGGGCGCGGCGAAGCCCACGGCGATGCCGACCAGTACCGCGCCGATCACGGCGAGATAGAGGTAATGCGTCCGGTCCCGCTTCTTGGGTGCGGTCGGTTCCCCCGCCCCGCGGGGTGCCGGTTCCTGCGCAGCCACGGCTGCCTCCTCGGTCTACGGCCGTGCGCTCCTTGCGGCTCGGGCGCACGACAGGCACCGGACTGCGGCTCCGGCGCACAACACGTCCCGGCGACTATGCACCTCGGTGTGGTGCCCGTCACGCTTGTGTACATTTAGTTCACGCGAAAATGACCCGGCAGAATGTTCCGTGTGCACATACCCGTCCCCCGGTCCCCCCGTCGGCTCCGCCGTCCCCGCAGCCTCGCCGGGCAGCTGTTCGCGATGCAGGCGCTGCTGGTCGCCGCGGTCGTCGCGGGATGCGCCGTCTTCGCGTATCTGAGCGCCGAGCGGCAGGCGGAGCGGACCGCGCTGCGGCAGGCGACCGCGACGGCGGCGGCGGTGGCCGACTCGCCCGCGGTGGCACAGGCCGCCCGGTCGGGCCGTCCGACCGCCGCGCTCCAGCCGTTCGCCGAGCGGCTGCGGCGGGACGCGGGCGTCGACTTCATCGTGGTGATGGCGCCGGACGGGACGCGCTGGACGCACCCGGAGCCGTCGGTGATCGGCGAGAAGTACCTCGGGCACACGGGGCGGGCGCTGCGCGGTGAGACCTTCCACGAGACGTACCCGGGGGTGCTGGGCCCCTCGGTGCGGGTGGTGGCGCCGGTCCGCGACGGCGGGCGGGTCACCGCGCTGGTCAGCTCCGGCATCACCATCGAGACGATCAGCGCGCAGCTGCGCGACCAGGTCCTCGCGGTGCTCGCGGTGGCGGCGGCCGCGCTGGCGCTGGGCGGACTGGGGACGTACGTCATCAACGCCCGGCTGCGGCGTCACACGCACGGGATGAACGCCGCCGAGCTGAGCCGGATGCACGAGTACCACCAGGCGGCCCTGCACGCGGTGCGCGAAGGGCTGCTGATGCTGGACGGACGGCGCAGGGTCGCCCTGATCAACGACGGCGGGCGCGAACTGCTGGGCCTCCCCGCCGACGCGGTGGGCCGGCCCGTCGCCGACCTCGGGCTGCCCGCCCCGCTGACCGAGGCCCTGACCGCCACCGGCCCCCGGGTGGACGAACTGCATCTGACGGACGAACGCGTCCTGGTCGTCAACTCCTCCCCCGTCAGCGGCGGCGAGCACCGCGGCAGCGTCGTCACCCTCCGGGACCACACCGAACTCCAGGCGCTCTCCGGCGAGTTGGACTCCGTGCGCGGCTTCGCGGAGGCGCTGCGCTCGCAGGCCCACGAGGCCGCCAACCGGCTGCACACCGTGGTCTCGCTGATCGAACTGGGCCGCGCGGACGAGGCCGTGGAGTTCGCCACCGCCGAACTGGAGCTGGCGCAGCAGCTGACCGACCAGGTCGTGGGCGCGGTCGCCGAACCGGTGCTCGCCGCCCTGCTGCTCGGCAAGGCGGCGCAGGCCAACGAGCACGGCGTCGAGCTGAGCCTGACGCCCGACAGCCGGATCGACGACGGGCTGCTGCCGCCCGCGCTGCCCGCCCGCGACCTGGTGACCGTCCTGGGCAACCTCGTCGACAACGCCATCGACGCCGCCGCCCCGACCCCCGAGCGCCCCGCCGCCGCCCCGCCGCGGGTCCGCGTCACCGCTCGCGCCGAGGACGGCGAGCTGCTGCTCCGTGTCGCCGACTCCGGCGACGGCGTCGCGGACGGGGCGGTCGAGGAGATCTTCCGCCGGGGCTGGAGCACCAAGCCCGCCCCGCCGGGCCCGGGACGCGGCCTCGGCCTCGCCCTCGTCCGGCAGGCGGTGCACCGCAACGGCGGCACCCTCACCGTGGACCGTGCGCCGGAGGGCGGCGCCCGGTTCACCGTACGGCTGCCGCTGCGCAACGAGGCGGCGGGGTGACGGACATGGAGGACGGCAGACGGGTACGGGCGCACGGCACGGGTGACGGCATGGACGGACACGGCGGGCGGGCCGGGCGGACGGCCGCACCGTACGGTGGTGCCCGGTGACCGGCTCCGACATCAAGGTTCTCGTCGTCGAGGACGATCCGGTCGCCGCCGACGCGCACGCCCTGTACGTGGGGCGAGTGCCGGGCTTCACGGTCTCCGGGACGGTGCACAGCGGCGGTGACGCGCGCCGCCACCTCGACCGGCACGACGTCGATCTGCTGCTGCTCGACCTGTACCTCCCCGACGGGCACGGGCTGCGGCTGGTGCGGACGGTGCGCGCGGCCGGGCACGTCGCCGACGTCATCGCGGTGACCTCGGCCCGTGATCTGGCGATGGTGCGGGAGGGCGTCTCGCTCGGGGTGGTGCAGTACGTGCTCAAGCCGTTCACCTTCGCCACCCTGCGCGACCGGCTGCTGCGCTACGCCGAGTTCCGCGCCACCGCGGGCGAGGCCAGCGGGCAGGACGAGGTGGACCGGGCCCTCGCCGCGCTGCGCCCCCCGCGCCCGGCGTCGCTGCCCAAGGGGCTGACCTCGGCGACGCTGCGGGCGGTGACCGGCGCGCTGCGCGCCGCCGAGGACGGCCTGTCGGCCACGGAGGCGGCGACCGGGATCGGCATCTCGCGGATCACCGCCCGCCGTTATCTGGAGCATCTGGTGACGACCGGCCGGGCGGTCCGCGCCCCGCGCTACGGGCAGGTGGGGCGTCCGGAGCTGCGCTACCGCTGGTCGGGGCGGTGAGCGGCGGGCCCGGCCGGCGGTGTCCGTAGGCCGCAGGAGGGAGGCCCGTCCGTCCAGGGGATGACATCGCACGGTGTGGTGGGACTTGTGACCGGCCCGGATTCCGGTCCCGGCGGCGGACGCCCGCGAGAGGCCCGTGGCGAACAATCGAAGGGCAGTTTCCGTCCCCCTTCCCTCCGCAGTACCAGGAGCACCTGTGTCCCACCCGGTCGCCTTCCCCTCCCCCACCGCCGCCCCGGCGGCCGTCGCCGCCCGTGCGACGGATCTCAGCAAGGTCTACGGCCAGGGCGAGACGCAGGTGGTGGCGCTGGACTCGGTCTCCGTCGAGTTCGGCAGGGCCCGCTTCACCGCGATCATGGGGCCGTCGGGGTCCGGCAAGTCGACGCTGATGCACTGCATGGCGGGCCTGGACTCCATCTCGTCGGGCTCGGCCCGGATCGGTGACGTGGAACTCGCCTCGCTCAACGACCGTGCGCTCACCCGCCTCCGCCGCGACAAGATCGGCTTCATCTTCCAGGCGTTCAACCTGCTGCCGACGCTGTCCGCGCTGGAGAACATCACCCTGCCCATGGACATCGCGGGCCGCAGGCCGGACAAGGACTGGCTGGAGCGCGTGGTGGCGACCGTCGGCCTCTCGGGCCGGCTCAAGCACCGCCCGTCCCAGCTCTCCGGCGGCCAGCAGCAGCGGGTGGCGGTGGCGCGGGCGCTGGCCGCCCGCCCGGAGATCATCTTCGCGGACGAGCCGACCGGCAACCTCGACTCCCGTTCCGGCGCCGAGGTCCTCGGCTTCCTGCGGGAGTCGGTGCAAGCGATGCAGCAGACGATCGTGATGGTCACCCACGACCCGAGCGCCGCCGCCCACGCGGACCGGGTGGTCTTCCTCGCCGACGGCCGGATCGTCGACGAACTGTACGAGCCGACCGCGGACGCCGTCCTGGACCGGATGCGGCTGTTCGACACCGCGGGCCGCACCAGCTGACACCAGGCCCGCGCCCGCCTCCCCACCTCCAGCCCAGGACTGACACCACCATGTTCCGTACCGCTTTGCGCAACGTTCTCGCGCACAAGGCCCGTTTGATGATGACCGCGCTCGCGGTCCTGCTCGGCGTCGCCTTCGTCTCCGGCACCCTCGTCTTCAGCGACACCGTCGGCAACGCCTTCTCCAAGGCGGCGGCCAGGGACCTCAAGGACGTGGCGGTCTCCGTCGAGTCCGTCGCGGACCCCAACGAGCGTGGCGGGAAGACTGACGGCAGGCGCTCCTCCCTCCTCGACAACCGCGTCGCGGACCGCATCCGGGCGCTGCCCGGCGTGACATCGGTCCGTACCGACGTCACCGGTGAGGCGACGCTCGCCGGGAAGGACGGCCAGCCGGTCGGCGACAGCTGGCGCAACCGCGCGGTCAACTACCAGCCGGGCAAGGACGGCAAGGACCCCCGCTACCCGCTGGTGAGCGGCCGCGGCCCGGTCGGCGAGCACGAGATCGCGCTGGCCGACTCCACGGCCAAGGCCGCCGGCTACCGCCTCGGGGACACCGTGCGGTTCGCCACCAACGGGCCGGCACTGGAGAAGAAGCTGGTCGGTACCGTCTCGACCGACGATCCGCGGGTGAACGCCGGCGGCACCCTGGCCCTCCTCGACACCCCCGCCGCGCAGCGTCTGTACCTGCACCCCGGCCAGTTCACCGAGTTCGTGGTGGCCGCCGAACCCGGCACCGACGATCAGGCGCTGACCAAGAAGGTCGAGAAGCTGCTGCCCAAGGAGCGGGCCGTGGCGACCAGTGGCCATGAACTCGCCGACCGCCAGGCGATGTCGATCGCCCAGCAGAACAACGCGCTGAACACCACGCTGCTGACGTTCGCCGGTATCGCCCTGTTCATCGGCGTGTTCACCATCGCCAACACCTTCACCATGCTCATCTCCCAGCGCAGCCGGGAGATCGCCCTGATGCGTGCGATCGGCGCCTCCCGGCGCCAGGTGGTGCGCTCGGTGCTGATCGAGGCCACGATTCTCGGACTGTTCTCCTCCGTCATCGGATTCGCGCTGGGCACCGGTGTCGCGGTGGCGATGCGGGAGTTCCTCGACAGCAACATCCTCGGCGCCCCGGACGGCCCGCTCATCGTCAGCCCGACCGCCGTGCTCGCCTCGCTCGGCGTGGGCGTCGTCGTGACCGTACTGGCGGCCTGGCTGCCGTCCCGCAAGGCGGCGAAGATCGCCCCGGTGGAGGCGCTGGCCTCGGTCGACGCGCCGCCCCCGGTGCGCAGCCTGATGCTGCGCAACATCATCGGCGCGGTCCTCGGCGGCCTCGGCCTCGCGGTGATGTTCTACGTCCGCACCCTGAAGACGAGCGACGGCACGACGACCGCCATGGCCGGCGGCGTGCTGACGCTGACCGGCGTGATCTTCCTCGCCCCGCTGCTCTCCCGTCCGCTGGTCCTGCTGGCCGGGAAGGCCACCACCCGGCTGTTCGGCATCAGCGGCAAACTGGCCCGGCAGAACGCGCTGCGCAACCCCCGCCGCACCGCGGCGACCGCCTCGGCCCTGATGATCGGCCTGACGCTGATCACCGGCATGACCATCGCCGGAAGCTCCGCCCAGCGGGCCATCGACATCATGGTGGGCGACGGCATGAAGGCCGACTACCGGGTCTCCACGACGTCCCTGACCGGCCTGGAGGCGGACCTCTCGCAGAAGGCCGCACAGCTCCCCGGCGTCACGGCCGCCGCCCCGCTGCGCGAGGGCTATTTCCAGGCGGACAGCAACTTCTCCGCCATCAACGGCACCGACCTCACCCGGATCGGCGAACTCGCCCGGCTGGACTTCACCGAGGGCTCGCTCCAGGTGCTCGGCACCCGCGGGATGGCCGTCTCGCAGAGCACGGCCAAGGAGAACGGCTGGAAGGTCGGTGACACCGTCCGCGCCAAGTTCCTGGACGAGCAGAAGGGCCCGGACGAGGGCGACGAGAAGGTCACCCCGCTCAAGGTCGCCGCGATCTACGCGGACAACGACGTCGTGGGCTCCGCGTTCGCCGACATGTCGCTGGTGGCCCCGCACCTGGATGCGAAGAAGAACGACCAGCTGCTGGTCAAGACCGCGCAGGGCCCGTCCGACGCGATGGCCCGCGACATCCGCACCGCGCTCGGCGACAGCCCGCTCCTTGAGGTGCGCACGGCCGAACAGCTGCGCAAGGAAGAGGCCGGCAAGATCGACGTCGTCGTCAACATGGTCTACGGGCTGCTCGGCATGGCCGTGGTGATCGCGGTGGTCGGTGTCGTCAACACCCTGGCGATGTCGGTCTTCGAGCGGACGCGGGAGATCGGGATGCTGCGGGCGATCGGCCTGTCGCGTGCCGGGATCAAGCAGATGGTCCGGCTGGAGTCGGTGGTGATCTCCCTGTTCGGCGCGGTGCTCGGTATCGGTGTGGGCGTCTTCCTCGCCTGGGCCGGCAGCAGCCTGCTCAGCACCTCGCTCCCCCAGTACACGACGGTGCTGCCCTGGGGCCGGCTGGCGCTGTTCCTGCTGATCGCCCTGGCGGTGGGCGTCCTGGCGGCCGTGTGGCCGGCCCGCCGGGCGGCCCGGCTGAACATGCTGGAGGCCATCGGCGCCGAGTGACGTACGACGACGGGGGTGCGCTTCCCCGGTGGGGAGGCGCACCGCCGTCGTGCCGTGTGCGGGAGGGGACGGGTCAGAAGACCGACTCGGCCTCGTCCATGCGGCTCTCGGGCACCGTCTTCAGCTCGGTGATCGCGTCGGCCAGCGGCACCATGACGATGTCCGTGCCGCGCAGCGCGGTCATCTTCCCGAATTCCCGGCGGTGGGCGCCCTCGACGGCGTGCCAGCCGAAGCGGGTGGCGAGCACCCGGTCGTAGGCGGTGGGGGTGCCGCCGCGCTGGACGTGGCCGAGGATGACGGGGCGGGCCTCCTTGCCGAGGCGCCGTTCGAGTTCGGAGGCGAGGGCGTTGCCGATGCCGGAGAAGCGCTCGTGGCCGTACTGGTCGATGGCGCCCTTCTTGTAGTCCATGGTGCCCTCGGCCGGGTGGGCGCCCTCGGCGACGCAGATCACCGCGAACTTCTTGCCGCGGGCGAAGCGCTCCTCGACCATCGAGACGAGGTCGCCCACGTCGAAGCGGCGCTCGGGCAGGCAGATGCCGTGGGCGCCGCCGGCCATACCGGACTCCAGCGCGATCCAGCCCGCGTGCCGGCCCATGACCTCGACGACCATCACCCGCTGGTGGGACTCTGCGGTGGTCTTGAGGCGGTCGATGGCCTCGGTGGCGACGCCGACGGCGGTGTCGAAGCCGAAGGTGCGGTCGGTGGAGGAGATGTCGTTGTCGATGGTCTTGGGGACGCCGACGACGGGCATCCCGGCGTCCGACAGCATCCGGGCGGCGGTGAGGGTGCCCTCGCCGCCGATCGGGATGAGGACGTCGATGCCGTATTCCTTGGAGAGGTCCTTGGCGCTCTCGCAGGCCTCGCGGAGCCGGTCGCGTTCCAGGCGGGCGGAGCCGAGGATCGTGCCGCCGCGGGCGAGGATGCCGCTGACGGCGTCCAGGTCGAGCTTGCGGTAGCGGCCGTCGAGCAGGCCCTTGAAACCGTCCTCGAAGCCGATGACCTCGTCACCGTGGCCGGTGAGGGCCCGGTGGACGACCGACCGGATCACAGCGTTCAGGCCGGGGCAGTCGCCGCCTGCGGTGAGGACTCCGATACGCATCGTGCTGTGTCTCCTGTGTCGCGGTCGGACGAGTGAGCCGGTCCGATTGTTTCACGGGCCGTCCGGCCCTGCTTCGACGTTGCGGTCCGACGTAGCGTCTTGAGTGACGCTTCGGGAGAAACTGGGAGCACCGCTTATCGGCCCCCGAAGGTACTGTCAAGAGCGCAAGGCCACCATAACGGGTAATTTTGACCTTGCGAGCACTCGGATGATCGGAGAGCACGCGTGACGCGCAGCGTGTACGTGACCGGTATCGACCGCGGCGACGGCCGCCAGGTCATCGAGCTGGGGGTCATGGAACTCCTGACCCGGCATGTCGACCGGGTGGGCGTCTTCCGCCCGCTGGTCCACGACGGGCCCGACCGGTTGTTCGACCTGCTCCGTTCCCGTTACCGCCTCGGCCAGTCCGCCGACACGGTGCACGGACTCGGCTACGAGGAGGCCGCGGCCCTCCAGGCCGAGCGCGGCACCGACGAACTGGTCTCCCTGCTCGTCCACCGCTTCCACCAGGTGGCCAAGGAGTACGAGTACGTCCTGGTGCTCGGCTCCGACTACGCGGGCACCAACCTGCCCGACGAGCTGACCCTCAACGCCCGTCTCGCCAACGAGTTCGGCGCCTCCGTCCTGGCCGTCGTCGGCGGGCAGGGCCAGGAGGCCGCCTCGGTGCGCGCCGAGGCCGGCAACGCCTACCGCGCCTTCGACGCGCTGGGCTGCGACGTCGTCGCCGTGATCGTCAACCGCGTGGCACCCGAACTGCGCGGGGAGATCGCCGAGCGGCTGACGGCCGGGCTGCCGGTGCCCTGCTACGCGCTGCCCGAGGACGAGTCCCTCTCCGCGCCGAGCGTCGCCCAGATCGTGCACGCGCTCGGCGCCGAGGTGCTGCTCGGTGACGAGTCCGGGCTCGCCCGCGACGCCCGCGACTTCGTCTTCGGCGGCGCCATGCTGCCGACCTTCCTGCGGGCCCTGACCCCCGGCTGTCTCGTCGTCACCCCCGGCGACCGCGCCGACCTGGTCATCGGCTCGCTGGCCGCGCACAGCGCCGGCGCCCCGCCGATCGCCGGTGTGCTGCTCACCCTCGACGAGCGCCCCGGCCCCGACATCATGGCGCTGGCCGCCCGCCTCGCCCCGGGCACGCCGGTGATCTCGGTGCCGGGCGGTTCCTTCCCGACCGCGGCGGAGCTGTTCGCCGTCGAGGGCAAGCTGAACGCGGCCTCCCCGCGCAAGGCGGAGACCGCGCTCGGCCTCTTCGAGCGGCATGTGGACACCGCGGAGCTGACCGACCGCATCGCGGTCGCCCGCTCCCCGCGGGTCACCCCGATGATGTTCGAGCACGAGCTGATCGAACGCTCCCGCACCGCGCGCCGCCGGGTCGTGCTGCCGGAGGGCACCGAGGAGCGGGTGCTGCGCGCCGCGGATGTGCTGCTGCGCCGCGATGTGTGCGCGCTGACGCTGCTCGGTGAGGAGGAGGCGATCCGCAAGCGCGCCGCCGATCTCGCCATCGACCTGGCGGACGCCCAGATCATCGACCCGCAGACCTCCGAGCTGCGCGAGCGCTTCGCCGAGCGGTACGCCGAGCTGCGCGCCCACAAGGGCGTCAGCCTGGAGCTGGCGTACGACGTGGTCGGGGACGTCTCGTACTTCGGGACGCTGATGGTGCAGGAGGGGCTGGCGGACGGCATGGTGTCGGGCGCGGTGCACTCCACCGCGGCGACCATCCGCCCCGCCTTCGAGATCATCAAGACCCGGCCGGACGCCCGGATCGTCTCGTCGGTGTTCTTCATGTGCCTGGCCGACCGCGTCCTGGTCTACGGGGACTGCGCCGTCAACCCGGACCCGGACGCCGAGCAGCTCGCCGACATCGCCGTGCAGTCGGCGGCCACCGCCGCGCGGTTCGGCGTCGAGCCGCGGATCGCGATGCTGTCGTACTCGACGGGCACCTCCGGCTCCGGCGCGGACGTCGACAAGGTGCGCAAGGCCACGGAGATCGTCCGCGAGCGGCGGCCCGATCTGCTGATCGAGGGCCCGATCCAGTACGACGCGGCGGTGGACGCCGCGGTCGCCCGCACCAAGCTGCCCGGCTCCGAGGTCGCCGGCCGGGCCACCGTCCTGGTCTTCCCGGACCTGAACACCGGCAACAACACCTACAAGGCCGTGCAGCGGTCGGCCGGCGCGGTCGCCGTCGGCCCGGTCCTCCAGGGTCTGCGCAAGCCGGTCAACGACCTCTCGCGCGGCGCGCTGGTCCAGGACATCGTCAACACCGTCGCCATCACGGCCGTCCAGGCCCAGGACACCGGGCATCCGGCCGGCTGACGCCCGCCGCCCGACCGCCGTCTTCGCCCGCCCTCTCAGGAAAGCCACTCCATGACTGCCAACGCCACCCGCGTCCTCGTCCTCAACTCCGGCTCCTCCTCGGTGAAGTACCAGCTGCTCGACATGGCCGACCACTCCCGGCTCGCGGTGGGCCTGGTCGAACGGATCGGTGAGCAGACCTCGCGGCTGTCCCACACCCCGCTGGCCCTCGGCGGGGCCAAGCGCGAGCACGAGGGCCCGATCGCGGACCACGCGGCGGCGCTCAAGGCGGTCGCGGACGAGCTGGCGGCCGACGGCCTGGGCCTGGACTCGCCGCGGCTGGCGGCGATAGGCCACCGGGTGGTGCACGGCGGGCTGCGGTTCACCGAGCCGACGGTGATCGACGAGGCGGTGCTCAAGGAGATCACCCGCCTGGTGCCGGTGGCGCCGCTGCACAACCCGGCGAACATCACCGGCATCAGGACGGCCCAGGCGCTCCGCCCCGACCTGCCGCAGATCGCCGTCTTCGACACCGCGTTCCACACCACGATGCCGGAGTACGCGGCCCGCTACGCCATCGACGTGGCCACCGCCGACGCGCACCGCATCCGCCGCTACGGCTTCCACGGCACCTCGCACGCCTATGTCTCGCGGCGGACGGCCGCGCTGCTGGGCAAGGACCCGTCCGAGGTCAATGTGATCGTGCTGCACCTGGGCAACGGGGCCTCGGCGTCCGCGGTGGCCGGCGGCCGCTGTGTGGACACGTCGATGGGGCTCACGCCGCTGGAGGGGCTGGTGATGGGCACCCGCTCGGGCGACATCGACCCGGCGGTGACCTTCCACCTCAGGCGGGTCGCCGGGATGTCCGTGGACGAGATCGACGTGCTGCTGAACAAGAAGAGCGGTCTGATCGGACTGTGCGGCGACAACGACATGCGCGAGATCCGGCGGCGGATCGAGGAGGGCGACGCCGCCGCGAAGCTCGCGTTCGACATCTACATCCACCGCCTGAGGAAGTACATCGGCGCCTACAGTGCGGTGCTGGGAACGGTGGACGCGGTGGCCTTCACCGCCGGCGTCGGCGAGAACTCGGCCCCGGTGCGCGAGGCCGCCCTCACCGGTCTGGAGGGCCTGGGCCTGGCCGTGGACGCCTCCCTGAACGCCGTACGGTCCGACGAGCCGCGGCTGATCTCGCCCGGGGATTCCCGGGTCGCGGTCGCCGTGGTGCCCACCGACGAGGAGCTGGAGATCGCACAGCAGACATACGCCCTGGTCAGCGGCGGCACCCCGGGCCGGTGACCACGGGAATTATTCCGCTCCGAAACAAAACGATAGGATTCCGCCCATGCGCCGTTCCAAAATCGTCTGCACCCTTGGCCCCGCCGTCGACTCCTACGATCAGCTGAAGACGCTGGTCGAGGCCGGTATGAACGTGGCCCGTTTCAACATGAGCCACGGCAGCCACGCGGAGCACGAGGAGCGGTACCACCGCGTCCGCAAGGCGTCCGAGGAGACCGGCCGCGCCGTCGGCGTCCTGGCCGACCTCCAGGGCCCCAAGATCCGCCTGGAGACCTTCGCCGACGGCCCCGTGGAACTGGTGCGCGGCGACGAGTTCGTCATCACCACCGAGGACGTCCCCGGCGACCGGACCATCTGCGGCACCACCTACAAGGGGCTGCCCGGTGACGTCTCCAAGGGCGACCCGGTCCTGATCAACGACGGCAATGTCGCCCTCCAGGTCATCGAGGTCGACGGTCCCCGGGTGCGCACCATCGTCATCGAGGGCGGCGTCATCTCCGACCACAAGGGCATCAACCTGCCCGGCGCGGCGGTGAACGTCCCGGCCCTGTCCGAGAAGGACATCGAGGACCTGAAGTTCGCCCTGCACATGGGCTGCGACATGGTCGCCCTCTCCTTCGTCCGCGACGCCAAGGACGTCCAGGACGTCCACCGCGTCATGGACGAGGTCGGCCGCCGTGTCCCGGTCATCGCCAAGGTCGAGAAGCCGCAGGCGGTGGCGAACATGGAGGAGGTCGTGATGGCCTTCGACGCGGTCATGGTCGCCCGTGGCGACCTGGCCGTGGAGTACCCGCTGGAGAAGGTCCCCATGGTGCAGAAGCGCCTGGTGGAGATGTGCCGGCGGAACGCCAAGCCGGTGATCGTCGCGACCCAGATGATGGAGTCGATGATCACCAACTCGCGGCCCACCCGCGCCGAGGCGTCCGACGTCGCCAACGCGATCCTCGACGGCGCCGACGCGGTGATGCTCTCCGCCGAGTCCTCGGTCGGGCAGTACCCGGTCGAGACCGTCAAGACGATGTCGAAGATCGTCGAGGCGGCCGAGGAGGAGCTGCTGTCCAAGGGCCTCCAGCCGCTGGTGCCCGGCAAGAAGCCGCGCACCCAGGGCGGCTCGGTCGCCCGCGCCGCCTGCGAGATGGCCGACTTCCTGCACGCCAAGGCACTGGTGGCGTTCACCAAGTCCGGAGACACCGCCCGCCGGCTGTCCCGCTACCGCGCGGCCCAGCCGATCCTGGCCTTCACCACCGACCCCTCCACCCGCGCCCAGCTGGCGCTGAGCTGGGGTGTGGAGACCTTCGTCGTCCCCCACGTCGACAACACCGACGCGATGGTCGACCTGGTGGACGCCGAACTGCTCAAGCTGCACCGTTACAACGCGGGCGACACCATGATCATCACGGCCGGTTCGCCCCCCGGCGTTCCCGGCACCACCAACATGGTCCGGGTGCACCACCTCGGCGGCGAGAGCTGACGCTCCCGTCCACGCCTGCGGGCCGCCCCTCGGTGGAGGACGCTGTTGGTTTATTCGGCCCCTCGCGTGACGTCGGTCCCCATGACCCGGTTGTG